>JBDLIY010000111.1:0-10020 GCA_039714635.1 Planctomycetota bacterium | reverse complement strand
GATTCTGCCTCCCCTCGCCGAGGGGGCCGGCGTCCGCACCACCTACTGCTTCGTCGTGACGGCGGAGGGGATCTACCAGGGCAATGGGACCATTCCGAATTGGGAGATCGGGCAGGAAGAACTCCTCCGGAGGCGGCGTGACTTGTCCGACGGGGACGTCGTCCTCGACCTGCCCGCGCTACCCCACAAGACGATCCGGACAAAGGTGGTGACCGCGAGCGGAAAACCGGTGGCGGGGGTCCGGGTCGTCGGCGAGCCGGCGGAGTACTTTGTCGACGAGGAGTTCACGAGCGACGCCGCGGGACGCCTTTCGTTCCGCCTCCGGACGATGATGCTGAATCGGGTAACCGGGTCCACGAAGCCCGGGAGGTTCCACCTCGTGGCGAAGCCGCCCTGGAGCGGAGAGATCTCGATCGGAACGTTGGGGATGCCCGGCGGATCCCGGGGGCTCGTCGTCTCTCGCGTCCGCGCGCTGCGGCTCCGGTTCGTCGATGACACCGGCGCGGCGCTGGCGGGGGTCGACGTGCAACTCGGCACGGCGTTCCACACTACCGACGCGGACGGCGGGGTCGCGCTCGAACTGCCCGAGCACCTGGAGAAGCTGAAGGTCCGGCTGGAGGGCCACCTGCAGGAGGAACTTCGCCTGGACGAACTACCCGACGAAGCCGTCGTCCACCTCAACCGCGCCCGGGAGGTCGTCGTCTCATTCCGCGGGCCGGACGGGGACGGGATCGTGCCGGTCATTGCGCGGGAGAAGGGGTCGGGGCGGTTCTTCCCGGTAGTGAAGACCGACGCGATGGCGAAGACGCTCACGCTCCTGCTGCCGCTGCGTACGATCACGATCTCTGTACACCCGACCAACACGAGATACGCCGGGTCGGTCGTCGCGGAGCCGGACGTGCGGGAGGTCGTGCTGGAGTATCGGGCCCCCTGATCAGCCGTTCCACTCCGTCTCGGTCACGCCGGACGACCCGTTCACCCACCGGGCCATCACGAAGAAGAGGTCCGAGAGGCGGTTGAGATACCGGATCGCCTCCGCGTTGACCACCTCGACCGCGGCCAGGCGGACCGCGGCGCGCTCGGCGCGGCGGCAGATCGCGCGGCAGACCTGCAGCTTCGCCGCCGTCGGGACGCCTCCGGGGAGGATGAAGCTCGTCAGGGGCGCGTTCTCCCCGTCGAGGCGGTCGATGAGGGTCTCGACCCGCGCGACCATCTTCGCGTCCACGCGGCGGGTCCGGCCCTCCGTCTTCCCGCCGGTCTCGATCGGCGTCGCGAGGTCCGCGCCGAGCACGAACAACTCGCCCTGGATCGCGCGGATCTCGTCGCCGAGCCCGGCCCCGTCTCCGTGGACGAGGGTCAGGCCCAGGAACGCGTTCAACTCGTCCACGTCGCCGTAGGCCTCGACGCGGAGGTCGTCCTTGCCGACGCGCTGCCCTCCGAACAGGCCCGTCTCGCCGTCGTCGCCCGTCCTCGTGTAGATCTTCACGGTGACCTCCCGGAAGCCGATGATACGCGCCATGCCCGACCGCCCGCTGATTCTCGCCCACCGCGGCTTCCACCGCGAGGCACCGGAGAACACGATCGTCGCCTTCGAGGCCGCGCTCGACCTGGGCGTCGACGGATTCGAGACCGATATTCGCATGTCGCGAGACGGCGAACCCGTCCTCTTTCACGACCGCACGACGCGGGAGGGTCGGCCGGTGGGCCACCTCTCGCGGAACGAACTCTCGCGCGCCGCCGGGTACCCGGTGCCGACGCTCCGCGAGGCGCTGGAGCGCTTTCCCGAGGTCTTCTGGGACCTGGAGCTGAAGGACTCGGCCGCGGCGGAAAGCGCCGTCCGCATCGTGCAGGACCTCGGCATCGACGAGCAGGTGATCCTGACGTCGTTCCGGCATGACCTGGTGGCTTTCATCGCCGCGCGGACGCAGCTTCGATTGGGGCTGCTGCTCGGCAACCGGCCGCACCGGGCCCCGGAGTCCGTCTGCTTCCCCTGGCGTGAGTTTCCGACGGTCCGCACGCTGGTGTGGGACTTCGACCTCGTCGATGAGGAGCTGGTCGCCGAGTGCGCGGAGCAGGGCTACTCGACGTTCCTCTGGGGGATGACCGGGCCGGAGGAACACGATCGGGCGCTGGAGTTCGGCGCCGGCGCGCTGATCACGGACTATCCCGAGTACGTGTCCGCCGAGTGATCCGGCGTGCCACCGGATTCGTAGAGGCGGGCGATGTCGGCCAGCAGGCGCTCGGCGGAGAATCGGGAGCGGATCCGGGCGCGCGCGGCTGCGCCCATCGCGCGGCGGCGGGCCGGGTCGTCCAGCAGCTCGAGGAGCGCCTCTGCGATTTTCTCGTCGTCGCCCCGCGGGGTCAGCACGCCCGTCTCGCCGTCCTCCACCACCGTCCGCACGCCGCCCACGTCCGTCGCCACCGCCGGGACCGCGGCGGCGCCCGCCTCGATCAACGCCACCGGCGTGCCCTCGTTTCGGCTCGTGAGCAGCGCCACGTCCGCGTCCGCGAAAATCACCGGCAGGTCGCTCCGCCAGCCGAGCAGGCGCACCGAGTCGCCGAGGCCGAGACGCTCGACTTGCTCTCGCACCTCGTCCAGCATCTCCCCGCCTCCCACCAGCGCCAGCACCGCGTCCGGCCGCGCATCGACCACGCGCCGCATCGCGGCCAGCGCGACTTCCGGCTCCTTCACCGGCGTCACGCGGCCGACCATCGCGATCAGCGGGGCCTCCGGGCCGATCCCGAGCTCCCGGCGCAGCGCCCCGCGGTGCCGATCGGCGATGTACAGCGGCTCGAGCTCCAGGCCCAGCGGCACCACGCCGATCCGCTCCGCCGGCAGGATCCGGTGCCTCCCGGCCAGGTCGCTCTTCACCTCGGGGCTGACCGCCACGATCCGCGTCGCCAGGCGGCCGAGGAACATCTCCGCGGCGCGCACCACCGCGTTGCCGGTCCGGCCGAAGTAGCCGTGCAGGACGTGGCCGTGGAACGTGTGGATCCGCGTCGGCACGCTCGTCAGCAGCGCGGCGACCCGGCCCAGCGCGCCGGCCTTCGCGGTGTGGGTGTGGACGACGTCCGGCCGCTCGCGCCAGAGGATCGCCACCAGCGAGAGGAACGCGCGGAGGTCGTCGAGGGGTGATGGCGCGCGGCCGAGGCCGTCGAGGACGATCGGCGCGATCCCGCGCTCCCGCGCGACGCCCGTCATGTCCGCCTCGTGAGGCGAGACGCGGCCGGTGACGAGGACGGAGTCGTACCGCTCGGGGTCGAGCCGCCGCGTCAACAGGATCGCCTGGCGCGACGGGCCGCCCACGTTCAGGCGGGCGATGACGCGGACGATCTTCTTTCGACGGCCGGTCGGCCGCGGCGGTTCCGCCAACCGGACCGCCGACACCAGGACGTCGGACGCGACCTGGTCCGGGATCTCCTCCCGCTCCCCGATCCGGATCGAGAGGCGCTTGAACAGGTACGCGAAGGGGAAGACCGTGAAGTTGTGGAGACGACGGCCCCGCACGCCGAACCCCGCCCGCGCGAGCGCTCGCTCGGCTTCACCGTCGGACCGCGCGTGGATCCCGAGGCCGGAGGCGAGGACCCCGCGCCCGCCGAACCGCCCGAAGAGGGCCCGGTAGGCGGCGCGCAGCATCGTGTCCGGGGAGTGCCGCCGCGTGAACCCGATGACGAGTCGTCCGCCGGGTCGGAGCACGCGCGCGATCTGGGCGAGCAGGCGATCGAGGTCGCGGACGTAGGTCGTCAGGCCGAGCGCGACGACGGCGTCCACCGAGTGATCGGGCAGGGGGATCGCCGTCGCGTCGGCGGCGACCGCGCGCCCGCCCGCCTCCGCCAGCATGGCCGTCGACAGGTCGAGGGAGATCGTCTCCACGCCGGCCGGCAGGATCGGTCCGAGGATGCCCGGTCCGGAACCGAGATCCAGCACGCGGCCCCGTACGCCCCGCAGCAGGTCGTGGGCGGCGAGCCGCCGGCCTTCGAAGAAGGAACGGCGCCACGGGTCGGCGTCCTCCGCGTACCGCTCGCGGCGGTAGGCGGGGGCCAGACGGTCGAACCAGCTTCTGACGGAACGTGTCCCTTCCACCCGCGCATCCTCGACCGGGCCCCGGGGGAGGTCAAAGGGAAATGGACGTGCGCGGTCGCCAGAGACGTTTATGGTTGAAGAGGGAGGTAGGAAATGAAGAAGCTTGCGGCGCTCGGCCTCGTGGCCTTGATTCTCGTCGGTTCCCCGCTTTCCGCGAAGGACCGGAGGAAGAGGGGACCGGCGATCGCGGTCGATCCGGCCGTGGCGAAGATCGTCGCCCCCCTCATCGAGAAGCTCGACTCCAAGAGCTTCGAGGAGCGGGAGAGCGCGACGCGGGCCCTCAAGGCGCTCGGCCCGACCGCGGCCCCGGCCCTCTCCGGCGCCCTCGGCCACCCGTCCCTGGAGGTTCGGGCGCGCGTCTCGCGGATCCTCCTCCACTACCGGGAGATGCAGCGCCTCGAGCGGATGGGGACGCCGGTGCGCGGCGACTGGCCCATGCTGCGGCGGTCTCCCGGCCGCGTCGCCGGCGAGGGCGAAGCGCTGCGAACCCTCCCCGACCTCCTCTGGCGCTGCCCGCTGCCGGGGCGCGTCGGGAAGTGGTTCGACTGCCCGCTCCTCGTCGTCGAGAAGCACGTCGTCACGGTGGGCCGCGACGGCCGGGTGACCTGCATCAAGCGCGAGACCGGCGAGATCGCCTGGTCCCGGGAGACGAAGCAGGCCGTCTTCGCCGGGCCGGTCATGGCCGCCGGCGTGATCTACGTGCCCGGCCCGTCCCTCCTCGCGCTCGACGCGCGCACCGGGAAGACGCTCTGGACGTGGAAGACGGACTACGGCGTCGTCGCCTCGCCGCTCGTGGCGCAGGGCCGGGTGATCGCCGTGGAGAAGGGGGAGCGGATCGTGGCGCTCCACCCCGCGAACGGCTCCCAGATCTGGCGCCGGCGGATCTCCGCCACCCGTTCCTCCCCGGTCATCTGCGGCGACCTCGTCGTCGTCGGTGCGCGGGACGGACTGCGGGCGTTTAGGATCAAGGACGGCCAGCGCCGGTGGACCGTCGAGACGAGAGGCCCCGTCAGCGCCCCGCCCGTGGCCCTGCCCGACCGGGTGATCTTCTGCGACGACAACGGCGGCCTCCGCGCGGTCAGCGTCGATCGGGGCAAGGTCCTCTGGACGCGGCGGTTCCCCGAGGGCGGAGTCGCCGGCGTCCCCGCCGTCTACGGGGACGCGATCTACTTCTCCACCCTCGGCGCGACGTTCCGGGCGATCCGGGCCGGCGACGGTGGCGACCTCTGGACGCGCTGGATCGGCTCCCTCAACGCGTCCTCCCCGTGCATCGTGGACGGGACGATCTACCTCACCGGCGGTTCGCTGCTCTTCGCGCTGGAATGCGCCGACGGCGACGACGTCTGGCGGGGGCTCCTCGAGGAGAAGACGAACTGGTCGGCGCCGATTCTGATCGACGGGACGCTCTACCTGCTCGAGATGAACGGTGTGCTCGAGGCGCACCGCGCGGATCTCAAGTAGAGGAGTGGCGGGGTCGGCCCCGGCCCGGGATTGCTCGCCGCAAGCTTGCGGCATCTCCCGCGGATCCTGATACACTCCCCGGGTTCTACTGAGCGAAGCAGGAGATTCATCCGATGAAGGAGAAGGTCCAGCAGGCCCTCGACACCGTTCGTCCGTTCCTTCAGGCCGACGGCGGGGACGTGGAGCTGGTTGAGGTGAAGGAGGACGGCACCGTCCTCGTGCGGCTGGAGGGCGCCTGCAGCGGTTGCCCGATGTCGCAGATGACCCTCAAGGCCGGCATCGAAGAGCGCCTCAAGGAGCAGGTCCCCGAGGTGAAGTGCGTCGAGGCCGTGTAGGCCGACCTTCCCACCGCCCTCAGCCGAGGATGACGATCATCGCCCCCGCGATCGCGAGGCCGAACGCGGCCACGCGTCGTCGTGTCATCGGCTCCTTCAACACCACCGTCGCCAGCACGAAGATGTAGATCGTCGAGAACTGGTTCAGCATTGCGGCCGGAGTGATGGTCTCGCAGTAGGTGAAACCGGCGATCCACGCCAGCATCGCGAAACCCGCGCCAAGAAGAGACCCCGGGATCGCGATCTTCCACGCTGCCGACGGCCGGGCCAGGCTGAGGAAGCTCTCCCGCCACTTCCGCCGGCACAGGACCGTGGCGAAGAGGAACGCGGTCCCCGTCGCGAGCCGCCAGGTCGTCACGGCGACGGCGTGCTCCGGGACGAACAGGTACTTGATCATCACGACGCTGGCGGACATCACCACCATCCCGAGCAGTCCGAGGACGATCCCGACGGTGAGATCCTTCCGCGTGCGCCCCGGCGCCGGCTTCGTGGCCGACCCCACGAGGATCGCGACGAGGATGAGCGCACCTCCCCCGAGCTCCGCGGCCGTCGGCATCTCCCCCAGGTACAGCATGGCCATCGTGACCATCGCCGGGGCGTAGACGCAGTCGACGATGGCGTTCATCCCCGCGCCGAGCCGGTTCAGCGCCATGAAGAAGAGGGTGTCGGCCAGCGTGATGCCCAGGAGCCCGGACAGCACGACGAGGCCCCAGTCTCCGGCGGTCCACCCGTCGCCGCCGACCCCCTGGAAGAGGTGGATCGGCAGGAAGACGAGGAGCAGGGCGACGCAGCCCTTGAAGAGGTTCAGGACCGGCGGTGGGATGGACTCCCCGGAGCGCTTGAACAGGATGACCGCCACGGCCCAGAGAAGGCCGGCCGCCAACGCCCAGAACTGGCCGGAGTAGAGGAGGGACATCGGCCGGCCAGCCTACTCCCACCGCCCAGAGAATCCGGCCGCCCGGCCGGGTCTCAGATCGGGCGCCAGGTCTTCAGCCGCTGCTGGAGTCGCACCTCCGCCTCGTCCAGCCAGTGCTCGACCTTCGCGTCGTCGGCGTTGAGGACGAAGGCGATCTCCGGGATCGAGTAGCCCTCGATGTGGCGCAGCACGAGGGCCGAGCGGTGGCGGGGCGGCAGGGCCTTCAGCGCGTCCGCCGTCGCGAACCGCGCGGCCCGCTTCTGCTGCACCGCCTCCGGCGAGGTCCGGTCGTCCTCGCCCGGCCGGCCGTCCAGGGGCAGGTGCTCCGCGACGGGGAGGTCCATCAGCTCCTCCCACTCCTCCTGCGGCTCCTCCTTCGGCTCCGGAACGGATTCCGCGGCCTCGACCGCCCGGTCGAACTCCGCGTCGAGGAAGATGAGGCCCCGCCGGACGAGCCACCGGTCGGGCGTCAGCTCCGCGGGTTTCTCCCGGAAGTGCTCGAAGACGTAGGCGATCGCGTTCTGGACGACGTCGGGCACGGAGACCGCGCCGCCGGTCGCCTCGGACCGCGGGTCGAGGCGCTTCTCGCGACGGAGCACCCGGTGGAGCTGGGCCGCGTGGTGGCCGATGCGATCGGAGAAGTCCTCGAGGTCGCGGACGGTCTCCAGCTCCTCCACGGAGACCGCGCGCCAGGTCGGCTCCCGCCGGGCCGTCCTGGCCCCCGCCGTCTCATGGCGCCGGAGCAGCTCGAGGTGCTTCTTCGCCTGCCGCACGAGCTTGTTGCCCACGGCCTCGGACGCGCCGCGCAGGTCGCCGCCCCAGGCGGTGGCGAACAGCGACCGCGTCGACAGGTTGATGTGGACGCTCACGCCGTAGCCTCCCTTGCGGGGACTCTTCTCGACTTCGACGTGCCAGGAGGGGCGGGGGAAGTTCTTGAGGACGTGGGCGACGCGGTCGAGCTCGCTCTCGACCAGCTCCCGCTCGGTCGGCCGCATATCGAGGTTGATCGTCTTGTACTGGAACGCGGCCATGCCAGTCCTCCTTGCCAGAGAGTCAGGGAATCAGGGAAAGTCCTCCCCCGGGAATCGAAGCACCGTCTCCGCCCGTTTCGCGAACTCCCCGGACTCGTGAGTGGGTCGTTCCATCGAGGATTACGATAGCACCCGGCCCGACGCGGGCGCGACGATCCGATCCGATTCCCATTCGATTCGCGGCTCATGATTTCGCGGGTTTGCGCCGATTTCGGAAGGGGGGGAGGAGCGTCCGGAATCGAGGCGAGAGAAGTCCATGGAGATCGACCCGCTCATCCGCGAACTCGGCCATGACGAGACCTCCGGTTCGGAGGCCCTCGTGGAGCAGGCCGCGAAGATCTTCGTCGCGTTCAGCGGCGGCTTCCTGACGGACGACACGGACGAACTCGCCCGCGGCATCGTGGACCTCGGGCGGAAGCTCCTCCACGCCCGGCCGAACCTCGCGCCGCTCTTCCACCTGGTGACCGAACTCTACGCTCTGGCGATGGAGCCGGTGGACATCGTCATGGCGCGTCGGGCGATCCGCATGTCCGCCGTGGACTTCACGAAGACCTGGTCCGAGCGCGTCGCGAAGGTGGCCGGCCGGGGCGCGGAGCAGTTCGGCACGGGGGCCCACGTGCTGACCGTCGGTCGCTCCGACGTCGTGGAGCGCGCGCTGCTCACCGCCGCGCAGGCCGGCACCCTCGCCGGCTGTGTGGTGGGGGAGGGCCGGCCGGCCTGGACCGGTCGCAGCCTCACGGAGGCGCTGGCGTCCCGCGGCGCGCAGAACGTCCGTCTCGTCCCGGACCTCGCGCTCTTCTCGAGTCTCGACGACGTGGACCTGGTCCTCGTCGGCACGGGGGCGATCCGTTCCGAGGGCGCGGTGATGCCGGCCGGGACGGGCGCCCTCGTCTCCGCCGCGAAGGCCGCCGGCAAGCCGGCCTGGCTGCTCTCGGGCGTGATGACGCTCCTGCCGGGGAGCGCGGAACTCCCCGACGCCGTGGTCGCCGGCCGTCCGGAGACGGTCTGGGAGCGCCCGCCGGAGGGCGTCGCGGTGGAGAACCACCCGTTCGAGGTGACGCCGGTGACGCGGTTCAAGGGCGTGATCCTGGAGAACGGCGAAAACGCCCCACCCGACATCGTGGACCGTGTCCACGCGATGCCGGTCCCCCCCTGGGTGTGATACCGAGACGGGAACATTCCTTCCATTCCCCCGGAATCCGCAGGCGGCCCTGCCCCTTTCGGACTTGAGAACGTCTCCGTATCCTGCGGGAGCGCGAGCTGTCCGTCCTGAAGTCGATCGTCAAGGACTACGAGGCCGTCGTTGAACCGACGATCCTCGACAGCCAGAAGACGCTGAAGGCGCTGCTCAAGTGGCGTGCGGGCCACCTGGAGCAGGAGTACATCGCGCATCTGCCGGAGGCGTAGGCGCCGCGAATCAATCGGGCAATTGACGGACTGCTACGACCTCGTGAGAACGGGGCCCCGTCGTTCCTCGTCCCCGAACCGCTCCGCCCGGAACGGTTCGAGCGGTAGCGACCGCGCCTCGCCGAAGACGATCCGCTCCGCGATCGTAAGGCCCACCGCCGGGCCGTGCGTGATGCCGTGGCCGCTCATGCCCACCGCCAGCAGCAGGCCGGGGACGCCCGGCGCGTCGCCGAGGATCGCCGAGCCGTCCGGCGTCAGCGTCCGCAGGCCCGCCCAACCGCGCGCGATCGTCGCGTCCATCAGCTTCGGGCAGCGGTGGACGGCGCGCTCCACCAACTCCTCCAGGCCGCCGGAGTCCACCGCCGTGTCGAAACTCCGCGTCTCCTCCACCTCCGCCGCCGAGAGGATCACCCCGCCCGCCTCCGGCCGGAAGTAGAACGGATCGTCCAGGTCGAGTACGAGAGGCAGGTCCGGCGCCACGTCGATCGGGTGCGTCGCGAAGATCTGCCTCCGGCACGGCGAGAGCGGAAGGTCGAGGCCGGCTATCGCCGCGATCTCGCCGCCGCGCGGGCCGGCCGCGTTCACGACGAACTCCGCCCGGACCTCGCCGCGGTCCGTCGCCACGCCCGTCACCGCGTCGCCGTCACGGAGCAGGCCGTTGACGGTGACGCCGGTCTCGATCGCGACGCCCGCCTTCCGCGCGAACCGCTCGAAACCGGTCAGCAGCGCGTGGGGCTCCATGTAGCCGTCGGTTCCGAGGAAGGCCGCGCCGGCCAGGTCGTCGGT
>JBDLIY010000110.1:0-10040 GCA_039714635.1 Planctomycetota bacterium | reverse complement strand
CGGGCCCGGGTGAGGGTCGCCGCAACGGGGCACTCCCTCGTCCGGCACTCCGACGACCGGTTCCCGAAGAGCACGGTGGACGTTCCTCCCGGCGCCGAGCGGATCGAGTGGCAACTCGACGCACGGCCGGTCTCGCTCACGATCTTCGCCGTGGACGAGGCCGACAAGCCCATCCGGGACGTCCGGATCCGGGCCGGCCCCTGGCCGAGAACGGAGTTCGGGGACGGCCGGGTCGGCTTCGGCGAACGGAAGTACGCGGTGGTGATCGGTGCGACGAGGTACGAGGATCGCGCGATCGCGCCGAGCGAGTGGAAGGACCGCGAGTCTCTCACGGTCACGCTTCGCCGGGCCGCCGACCTGCGGGGGAGGGTCCTCGACGCGGACGGAGCCCCGGTGGCCGAAGCATCGGCGCGAACCTCGTACTCCCATCGTGAATACACCGACGGCGACGGCCGCTTCCGGCTGTCGCGCGTGGCGGCGGGGGAGACCGCCGAGGTCGTTGTCGAGGTGGACGGCTGGCCGGCCCGGACCGTGCCCATCGTCGCGGGCGGCCCCGAGGTCACGGTCCGCCTTTCGCCCCGCGGGTCGATCCGCATCCGTTTCCCCCGCGAACGAGGCACCGGCCCCGAGCAGTTCGTCGTCTTCGGCGGCACGGTCTCCGACGGGACCGTCTGGATCGAGAGCGAGTCGTACACTTCCCGCCTCTTCGCGCAGGAGGACCCCGAGGGGCTGACCTTGAGCGTACCCGTCGGCGCGAGAAACCTCTGGCTCCGGGTCCCCCCCGGTCTGCCGCGGCACTATCTCGGCCTGCACGTGGCGCCGGGCGAGACGGTGGGCGTCGAGTACGACTTCCCGAAGCTCGGCCGCCTGGTCGGCACCGTCACCGACCCCTCCGGCAACCCGGTGGTCGACGCGAGCGTCTATCTGGACGGACCGGACTTCGAGATCGCGACGACGGACGAGGAGGGTCGTTTCCGGATGGACCCCGGCGAGATCGACTGGGACTCGATGGATATCTCGGTCGGCCCCTGGCCGCTGGTCGTTTCGTCCGACGAGTTCGCTCCGCACGTCACGCCCTCCGTCGACCTGACGCAGGACCGGGATCTCTCGATCCGGGTGCAGAAGGGGGGCCACCTGAGCGGCCGGGTCGTGCCGGCGGCCGACTACTTCGCCATCGAGGTCGCCGGCGTGCTGCGGTCCCACATCTCCTTCATGCTGACACGGGAGAAGGGGAGCTTCCGGTCCCTGACCCCGATTCCCCCGGGCCGGCAACGGATCATCTTCACGCTGCCGCGAGGCCGGGTCATGGAGCGTACGGTGACGATCCAGGCGGGGGAGGTGACGACCGTGGTGGTCGACGCGAACTGAGCCCGGCACCCGGGGGAAGTTCGTCAGCGACGTTCCGTTGCCGCCGGGGCGCCACCGGATCCGCATCCGGGCCACGGAGGACCTGGCCGCGGCGGCGGAGGTCGTGATCACCGACGGCGGTGAGATCTCCGTCGAGATCCACCTGGACTGACAGACTGTCATCCATAGCACAACGCCGCGGCTCCCTGGCCCCGGAACTGCCATCCTGACAGCCACAGGAGGCGCGACCGCGATCTCGATAATATCTTAATAAACTCTCCCGTCAATAGTTACGTCAACTCACGACGAATTGGTACACCGCGTGCGTTCTCCTCCGCCGGCGGTTCGCCGCCCCGAAAACACAACCGAACACGGAGGAATGAAACCATGATGCTGGCTCCCATGAGGCTGTTCAACGAGCGCCCCCTCACCCGGATCTTCGATGACGTCTTCGGCGAGCAGGCCGCGGACCGCTGGGTTCCCGCCCTCGACATCGACGAGAACGATGACAGCTGGGTCGTCACCGCCGAGCTGCCGGGCGTCGACCCGAAGGCCGTCGAGATCACCCTGGACGGCCGCGAGCTCACGATCCGCGGCGAGAAGGTCGCGGCGGAGAAGGACGAGAAGACCAACCGCCGGTACGCCGAGCGGCGCTTCGGCAACTTCGAGCGCCGGTTCACGCTGCCCGAGGAGGTCGCCGCCGAGGCCGTGAAGGCCGCCAGCCGCGACGGCATCCTCACCGTCACCATCGGCAAGCCCGAGGTGAAGAAGCCCCGCCAGATCCCGATCGAGGGATAGGCCGGAACCCGCGGGAGCGCACCCGGCCGCCGGCGGCCCCTACCGGGTCGGACCGGCGGCCGCTCCCACGCGGACATATATTGAGTGAACCCGCCCGGTCCGCCGCTTATCCTTTCCGCGGACTTGATCCACGGAGGGCAACGTGCCGACCGGAAGGGCCGCTCTCGTACTCACCATCGCACTCGCAGCGCTGCTGTGCGCCTGCCCGAGCACCTCGAAGAAGCCCGATTCTTCGAACGCCGGGTCGAACGGGACCGCGTCGCCGGACACGGACACCGAGCCCGACGATGGCACCGAAGCCGTCGTCGTCTACGAGAACGACGACCTGAGGATCTACGCGCCCGACACCGGGTCCTTCTTCGAGGATCTCGAGATCTTCCTGGGCGGCGAGCGCTCGCCGAGCATCGCGCTCCGCAAGATCGTGGCCACGCACGACCTCTCCAGCTGGACCTACCGGCCGGAAGTCCCCGACGCGGTCGAGATCACCCGGGATGCCGTCGAGGAGTTGAGGGACTCCGACTACGATTCCTGGGAGGAGACCTCCCTGATCGTCCAGGTCGTCTCGATGATGGCGGTGCGGGATCCCGCGTCCGTCGTCCGGACCGACTGCCTCTCCACGCTCGACTGGTTCCGGACGCGGGTCCGGGAGGAGGTGATCCGGCTCGATCCGCCGCTCGAGACGACCGAGCAGGACGTCACATCGGCTTTCGAGGCCCTCGACGCCGCAAAGGGCGACCGGCGGGCCGCCGCCGACCCGAAGAAGGCGAAGATCCTCCTTCACGCGGTCGGGGTCCTCGGCAGCCATCGCTGGGACGAAGTCGATTCGGACCGGCCGGCCCACTGGCGCTCCTCGCTGTCGGGGCCGCGGCACGTGGTCCGACGGCTCGGCCGGCGCGACGTGACCGCCCACCGCGCGAACCCGGAGATCGCCGGCGCGGTCGACGCGGCCCTGATCCGCGTGACCGACCAGATCATCATCATGACCATGATCGGCGCGCTTGCGGACCGGACGGCCTACGTCCGCGCGGCCGCCGCGAAGACCCTCGCCGAGGCCCGGGATCCGCGCGCCGTCTCTCCGATCATCCTTTCGATCGACACGGAGCCCCGCGACTTCGTGATCCAGGACCTCGTCCGCGCCCTCGGCCGCTGCGCGCTGGGGGAGAAGCGCCGGGAGGCGGTTCCGGCCCTCGCCGGACTGCTCGTGCACACCGACGTCACGGTCCGCCAGGCCGCCGCGCGGGAGATGGAGCGCCTGACGGGCGCGGGCCTGGACGTCGACCCCGCCGCCTGGCTCCGCTGGTGGAAGGACAACGCGAAGGACTACGGCCAGCGGTGAAACTCCTCGCCACCATCGGCCTCCGCCTGCTCGGTATCGCGCTCGTCGCCTTCGTCCTGATCTACCAGGTGGAGTATCGCGACCACCTCGTCACGGCCGACGGGACGGACATCGAGGGCCGGATCGAAAGGGACGGCGCGGACGTCGCCTTCCACGCCGACGACGGCGACGTCACGGCGCTCGGCCCCGAGTGGCGAAACAGGAAGGACCTCCGCCTCGGCCTGTTCACGATCGTGGCCCACGCGGACAAGTCGCTCCTGCTGCTCGGACTGCTCCTCTACGGCCCGATCACGCTGCTCTCCATCAGTCGCTGGTGGTACCTGCTCCGGACCGTCGGCCTGCCGATCCCGTTTGTCGAAGCGTTCCGGCTGACGTTCATCGGGTTCTTCTTCTCCAGCGTCATCCCGGGCATGACCGGCGGCGACCTGGTCAAGGGCGTCTACATCGCGCGCCGCGAGTCGGGGGCGCGCACGCGGGCCTTCATGAGCGTGCTCGTGGACCGGGTGATCGGCCTCTTCGCCCTCGGCGTCCTCGCGGGCATCGTGCTCCTCCCGAACCTCGGCGACCCCCGCTTCCAGGTCCCCGCCGCCATCGTCTTCGTCTTCCTCGGCATCGCGACCACATTCGGGGTCGTCTTCCTGTCCCGTCGCCTCCGCGGCCTCCTCCGGTTCGACGCCCTCATCGCGAAGCTGCCCTTTTCGAAGGCCTTCGCCGAGATCGACCGGGCGATCACGATCTATCGCGACCACACCCAGGCCGTCCTCCTGTCGATCCTCATCTCCCTCGCCAATCACGTCTCCCTCGTCTTCATGGCCTTCGCGATGGGCACGGCGATCGGCATCGACATCCCTCTGCACCAGTACTTCATGCTCTACCCGGTCTGCCTGATGATGGCCTCGATCCCTCTCCTCCCGGGCGGCTGGGGCGTGCGCGAGGCGAGCTTCCAGGCGTTCTTCGGCATGGTGGGGGTGGCGGCGACCCAGGCGGTGGCCCTCTCCATCCTCGTCGGCCTCTCGCTCCTCGGCTGGAGCCTTCTCGGCGGCGTCTTCTTCCTCCTCAGCCCCGACCGCGTCTCCCGCCGCGAAGTCTCGTCGTTCCAAGAGCACATCGAGCGCGAGATCGACGCGAATTCTTGACAGCCGCGTCGCGATCGAACAGAATACGAACACCGTATTTTGCCGAGACCAAAGGGCCCCCGGAAGCGACGTATCTCATGGAGGATCGATGACCGGCCTCGCCGAGCACCTCCGACTGTTCACCGCGGTCCTCCTGGATCCGCCGCTCCGGCGCGCGATCCGGGAAGAGGCGGAGGCGTTGCTCGACGGGACTGTCGAGAAAGGCGGTGGAAAGCTCGGCCGGGTCCGGGAGGAGAACCTCCACGTCACGCTGAAGTTCATCGGCGACGTCCACCGGGACGACCTCCCGGCGCTGGACGAGACGATGGCGGACGCGGGGCGGCGCCTCACGCCTGGCGAGATCGGGGTCGAGGGGTTCGGGGCCTTCCCGGATCCGCGGCGGCCGAGAGTGATCTGGGCGGGAGTGTCGGACCCGTCGGGTATTCTCGAACCCGTGCACGCGAGATTGAACGAGACGCTCGCCTGTTCCCGGGCCGGGTTCGGGGCGAAACGGGAGAAGAAGCGGTACGTGCCGCACGTGACGCTGGCACGGGTCCGGTCTTCGAAGGGGGGCCGGATCGACGCCGACCTCCTCGCGGAGCGGCTCGACGAGGCGGGCGACGTATGGATGGGAACACAGTCGGTGGAAGCGGTCGCGCTCCTGATGAGCGAACTCGAGAAGGGCCGTCCACCGCGCTATACGGTGTTGGGACATTACGGGCCGCAGGCCCGGGAGGCGGAGCAGGCATGGTAGCGAACCCCGAGGACCAGAGGCTGCGAGCGGTCGACAACGCCGTCGCGCAGATCGAGAAGCAGTTCGGCAAAGGCTCGATCATGCGGCTCGGCGAGGATCACAAGCTCGACGTGGACGGGATCTCCACCGCGTCGCTGGCGCTCGATCTGGCGCTCGGCGGTCTGGGCCTCCCGCGCGGCCGCGTGGTCGAAGTCTACGGCCCGGAGTCGTCCGGGAAGACAACCCTGGTGAGCCACGTGATCGCGGAAGCCCAGAAACTGGAGGGCGTGGCCGCGTTCATCGACGTGGAGCACGCCTTCGACCCGTCCTACGCGCGCCGGCTCGGCGTGGACCTGGAGAACCTCCTCATCTCCCAGCCGGACACGGGCGAGCAGGCCCTCGAGATCTGCGAGATGCTCATCCGCAGCAACGCCGTCGACGTCGTCGCCGTCGACTCGGTCGCGGCCCTCGTTCCGAAGGCGGAACTGGACGGCGACATGGGAGACACGCACGTCGGCCTGCAGGCCCGCCTGATGAGCCAGGCCCTGCGGAAGCTGACCGGGGCCGTCTCGCGTTCGAAGACCTGCCTCATCTTCACGAACCAGATCCGCGAGAAGATCGGCGTGATGTTCGGCAGCCCGGAGACGCAGCCCGGCGGCCGGGCCCTGAAGTTCTACTCGTCGGTGCGCGTGGACCTGCGCCGGATCGGCTCCATCAAGGAGGCGGACCAGGTGACGGGCGCCCGGATCCGCGCCACGGTCGTGAAGAACAAGGTGGCCCCGCCGTTCCGGAAGGCGGAGTTCGACATCATGTTCGGCGAGGGCATCTCCCGGACAGGCGACGTCCTCGACCTCGGCGTGGCCCACGGCATCGTGCAGAAGAGCGGCAGCTGGTACAGCTACGGCGACACCCGCCTGGGCCAGGGCCGCGAACGGTCGCGCGAGTTCCTGAAGGAGAACTCGGACATCTTCGAGGAGATCGTCTACGGCGTGAGGGCGGCGAACGGGATGATCCCGGACGAGGAGGAGACGGCGGAAGCGGAGAGCTGAGAGAACCAGGACGGCGCCGCGGTCCCGCTCGCCCGGCCCCGGTGCGAGCGGGGCGGCCCGCTCGATCGCCGGCGAAGGACGGGGGGCGTGATCTGCGGCGGACCCGCGACGGTGGGCGCAGCTGCTCCGCGTGTTGAATTCCGGGGAAGACCGAGCAGGTCGGCCCGTGAGTGTGTGGAACAATCCTGCGTCGCCTGCAGACGAAAGATCAGGTAGAATCCGATGCGGAGCATCGCTATGAGCCCGACCGACCGCCTGATCGAGTCACGGCCGGAGACACTCGGTGGAACACCGGTT
The DNA here is from genome assembly GCA_039714635.1 of Planctomycetota bacterium. Lineage (GTDB taxonomy): Bacteria > Planctomycetota > JAJSAM01 > JAJSAM01 > JAJSAM01 > JBDLIY01. The sequence goes on along the minus strand of JBDLIY010000110.1, from coordinate 3,365 downwards.
TTTGCGGGGACTCGCGTTCCCGTCGGGACCCTCATCGAGTACCTCGAGGCCGGAGAGAGGATCTCCGACTTCCTCGAAGACTTCCCCACCGTTTCGGATGGGCAGGCCCGCGCGGTTCTGGAACTCGCCAAGGAGGCACTCACGGCCGATGCGCGTTCTTCTGGATGAGTGTCTTCCGAAGAGGCGGCAGAACGCTGACAGGCGTCGATCTGCCGCCGGGGACTCGAACCTGGTATCGCAGCATTGGTTGCAGCAGCGTTCAGGGCCAACGGGATCAATGTGAAGATCGCAGAAGGCAGTCGCTTCATGCAGCTGACCGATGTGACTGCGGTCGATCTCGGCACCAATTATGGAAACTTCCGAGGCCAAGCGTGGCCTCAACCTGTTCCCGAAGGCTCGAAGACTTCCGCTCCCGACATAATCAAGTATGACTCCAAGAAGAAGATCGAGGCCGAGTTGAAGCGTCGTTCGGAGGAACGCAAGAAGAGTCAGTCGTCAACGGTCAAGTAATTGCCGCCGATCGGCGCGGGAGGAGAGCGCACGTGGAAACCGAGTGTGGACCGCTCCAAGAGCGCGTACAAGCCCTAGAGATTCGTGTACGGCTTCAGCAGACGTTACTGGTGACTGTGGGCTGCATAGGGATTCTCGTCATGACCGTCGCTGCCTCCAGCACTAAGTCGGAGAACCTCAAGGCAAGAGGCCTCGCCCTTGTCGACGATGCGGGTCGAGTCCGTTGCGAGTTCAAGATGTCCTCTGGGCATCCCAGTCTGCGTTTCTACGATGTGGACGGGCAGGAGCGAGCGAGCCTCGGAACCCTAGGTCTGGATCTTGATAGTGCAGACGCACAGGTCACGATCTCTGCGCTCGGTCACGAGCCCAAGCTCCAGATGACTTCGAGTCGCGACGGACAGATGGACACAGTTGACCTTAGAGTTCACCCAGGTGACGGAGCGAGTCTGAACCTGTCTGGTATTGCTCTGGTTGAAGGACGACGAGTGAGTGGATCTCGAATCCGCCTGTCCAGAAACATGGGAACACGCGCCGAGTTAGCAGTAACAGGTGATGGCTCACCGGTCTTGAGGCTCTACGATGAAGATGGGGCCGAGCGCCTCCGCGCATACTGGAGTTCACTTCTGAACAGATCGGGAATCGAGTTGCTTGCTCCTGGAGGATCACCGCTCTTCGAGGCGAAGTAGGAACAGCCATGCTCGCCACTGGTGATCCGGAGTCACGCGCGACCGAGACGCTGAAGTCTCCATCACCTTGCAGGGCGAATGTCCTGAATGTCGCGTTCTCTCAACGCTGAGTTGCGTCGCCGCCAGCGGCAGTGTCATCGCAACACAATCGAGAGCCGGGAAAGAGTGCCGGTCTGTCCTGCTTTCGGATGGGCACCGACGTTCGGACGTGCGCCGCGTCCCAGCCCCTCAGCTGAGGCTGAAGGGGCTGTGACGCTCGGGCGTCGGAGCCCGTCTCAGGACGTTCGAAACGGCGACTTGTTCTATAAGTGACAAGGATAGGGCGTCTGCCACGCTGGACCCGGGGCATCCATGAGCAACACTCCGTGTCCGAATCTCCCAAAGGAGTCAAGGCTGTCGAGCAAGTTCTACCACTATGGCCTCTCCGCACCCGCCACCGCGGACGGCTCTGACACTCAGCCGACAAAGAGTATGATGGGACGGTCACAGCGTCCGATGTGGAGCTGAATGCACCTCGTCCAGGTTCTGCCGCCACATTGCCCTGATGACCAACGGCTACCGTTGGAGGCAAGGCGCAGAGGTGCTCGAGGCCATGCCTGACCGAACGCCAGACCAGAAGGGTCACGGCCGCAGAAGCAGAGCAATTCGTCCGCTCTTGATCTTTCTGTTCGGCCTGGCAATCTTCTTAGCTCTGATTCACGGAGTCCGTGAGCCCGGTGCGCCCTCACTAGCGTCCGATGATTCGGCAGGATGGACAGGATCCCCAAATGATCTAGCGACGCCTGAAGACAGGGCCTCGCCCGAAGATGCCGCCCAGTCTGTGGTCCACATCACCTCCCTCCCCGTCAACCTCAGCCGCGGTTCTTGCCCACGTGACAGCAGCTCCAGTACACGAGTTACCGCCCGTCACACCACCACGCAGTCGAATTCGATCTCTGTCTGCGTGACCGAGGATGGAGTTTCAGCAGCTGACCTTTCGGTCTACCTGATGTCGGTCCAAGGCGAGCCTCCACGCCTGTGGGAGCGAAGGGGCTCTACAGATGTGAACGGGAAGCTGGAATTGGCAAACCTAGCACCCGACGAGTACACCCTCTGCGTAAGTCGCGGGTCATACCAGCTAATCCGCAAGTGCGTCATCTCCGATACATCTGGCGCAGCTGTCAAGGTTGACCTGTCGAGTGCAGGTCGCGTGTGCGGTCGTGTCCTCGTTCATCCTGGTAGCGATGGGTCTCCCTGCAACGTCATACTGCGGAGAGTACTTCCGGACGGATTCACGGTCTGTGCGGACGGCGGGTCCAGTCGTCCGGGTCACTTCAGCTTCGATGGCCTCGATGCTGGCACCTATGAAATCCACGGTCCAAGTGTGGACAACGCGTCGTTCAGGCTGGGAGAGGTCACCGTCGGGCCTGGTCAGACGGTAGAGCACGACGTGACCATCGGCGTACCGAGGATAGTCGGCCGGGTATTGGATGCACAGTCAGGCTCAGCCATTCAAGGAGTGAGAGTCCTCAGTATCCGTGCGCCTAGAGTGGAGACCCACACAGACCAGAACGGAGCGTTCGTACTTCATGATCTTCCTGTGGGCGACTACTGGCTGATCTTCAGGATTGATGGATACGAGAAGCCGAAGTCCACCAGAGTGCAGGTGAAGGATCTGGACGAGCCAGTCTCCGTGCCCATCCGCCTGTCTCAGGAGGCATGTCTCCGTGTGACCGCAGTTCAGAACGATGGCAGCGCCTATGCCGGACGGCTGAGACTCGTGCTCTATCCCTCTGAGACTGACAAGTTATCCGTGGGCGGAGGTGTGATGAATTGCGACAGTGACGGAAGGGGAAGTCGCTCCGGGCTGAAGCCAGGGAAGTACTGGGCAGAATTCCTCGGTAGCGAGGGGATGCTGCTCGCTGGGATGTGGATCGACCTCGCATCGGGGGATGCTAACAACATCGTCGTTTCCCTGAACTCCGACTGATCAGGGCGCCCGGCTGGCTCCTCCGCTGGCACTCCGCTCGGCGACACTCTTCCCCTCTCCCACATCCCATATGGGTCTAGATCCATAAGGAGCTTCACGGCTCGCGCGAGCCCGTGGATCCGGAGCGGACGCCTCCTCGCCGGCCATTGTCGAGTGGGGGCTCGGACGCAGCTGAGGTTTCCGCCGGCCGTCGGCCGGGC
>JBDLIY010000109.1:0-10171 GCA_039714635.1 Planctomycetota bacterium | reverse complement strand
GCCCCAGCGGCCACGGCCTCTCCGGCCTCATGCAGCTCTCGATCAGCGGCTTTGTCGCCATGGCCGGGTACTTCGGGGCCGGCATCCTCGTGGCCCGGATGCTCTACGGCCGCGGAGGTGAGGCATGAGCGAACTCGTCCTCGGCACCCTGACCGGCATCGCGTTCGGCGCCCTCCTGCAGCAGGGCCGCGTCCTCCGCTTCGAGAAGCAGGTCGGCGCCATGCTCCTTCGGGACATGACGATCGTGAAGTTCATGCTCTCGGCGATCGTCGTGGGAACGGTGGGGATCCATCTGCTGGTCGAACTCGGAGCGGTGGACTTCAAGCTGAAGGCGACGTCCGTCGGCCCGAACCTCATCGGCGGCCTCCTGTTCGGCGCGGGCTGGGCCGCGATGGGCTACTGCCCCGGAACCTCGGTCGGAGCGATCGGCGAGGGCCGCTGGAGCGCGCTCTTCGCGATCCTCGGCATGCTGGTCGGCGCGGCGGTCTTCGCGGAGGTGCACCCGCTGCTCACGGACAACGTCCTGACCTGGGGCAAGCTCGGGAAGATCACGCTGCCGGGCGTGCTGGGCCTCTCCCCCTGGGTCGTCATCCCGGTGTTCATCGCCGGCGTCCTGCTCCTGTTCCGCTGGTTCGAGAAGCGCGGGCTCTGACCGATGACGGCGACGCCGCGGGAGGCGGTGCACCGTGAAGCAGCCGGCGAGTAACCGGGACCGACTCGTCACGATCCTCGAGGGCGGGATCCCCGATCGTCCGCCCCACTTCGAGATCGCCTTCCAGCTCGGCCGCGAGTTCTTCGGCATGGACTGGCGGGCGGTGAACGAGGCGGCGTACGCCTCGGAGGCGGCCCGGACCGAGGCGCTCGAAGCGTTCCACATCGAACTCCAGCTCCGCCTGGTCGACGAGTTCGACTACGCGGCCGTGCAGCCACCGAACAGCCTCGCGGGGATCGAGAGGACGAAGCGTGCCGTGGGCGACCGGGCGCTCGTCGTGCCCCACGACTGGGACGGCGTCTTCTGGATGCCGGGGGGCGGCGAGATCATGGCGTTCGTGACGCGGATGTACGACCGGCCGGAACAGATGCACGCGGAGGCGCGCGCGAAGTGCGACGCCGCGAAGGCGCGCGTGGCGCGGCAGGTCGACGCCGGGGCCGACTTCTTCCTCCTGGCGTACGACTTCGGGTTCAACAACGGGCCGTTCATCTCGCCGGACCAGTTCGACGAGTTCGTCGCTCCCTACCTCGACGAGATCGTCGCCGCGATCCACGACATGGACCGGAAGGCGATCCTTCACTCGGACGGCGACCTGAACCTGCTGCTCGATCGGATCCACGCCACCGGGATCGACGGCTACCAGTCGGTCGACCCGCAGGGGAACATGGACATCCGGGCGGTGCGCGAGCGGTTCCCCGACTGGATCCTCATGGGCAACGTGCACTGCGGGATGCTCCAGGACACGGACGAGGAGAGGATCCGGGAGTCGGTGAGCTACTGCATGGAGCACGGGGGCGTGGGGAAGCGCTACGTCTTCTCCACGAGCAACTGCATCTTCGACGGGATGCCGCCGGAGAGCTACCGCGCGATGCTCCGGGAGTACGAACGGTACGCCGCTTCAGTGACGGAGGGGAAGAGCCCGATAGAGGGATGATGCCCCGGAAACCCGCCGCAGCCCTGATCGCCCTCCTTCTGGCCCTCTGTCTCGTCGCCTGCGGCGGCGGGGGCGGCGGGAGCGGGAAGAGTTCCGGGAGCGCCGCCAAGCCGCCGACGCCCCCCACACCTCCGCCGTCCGGCTCCTCGATGTCCGACGCCGAGCGGAATCTCGCGCTCGAGGTCCTCGACATCGTGAACGCGGAGCGGAACGCCGCGGGCGCCCCTCCCCTCGAATGGCACGAGGGCGCGGCGGAGGTGGCCTACCTGCACTCCCTCGACATGGACGTGCGCGACTTCTTCGACCACACGAATCCCGACGGCGAGCTGCCCTGGGACCGGCTGACCGCGGCGGGCATCGCCTGGTCGCAGGTCGGGGAGAACATCGCGTACGGCTACCCGACCCCGGCCGCCGTGATGGACGGCTGGATGAACTCCCCCGGGCACCGCGCGAACATCCTGAACGGGAACTACACCCACCTCGGCATCGGCGTCCACGACAACGGCCTGACGATCTGGTGGACGCAGGTGTTCCTCGTCCCGCGGTAGTCGGCGGATCGCTCCTTCCCCTCCGCCGGGCCTCCCACCGACGGTCGACAGAGAATCCAACCTCTGCTAGTCTGGATTCCATCAGAGGAGAGGGGGGTGACCATGTCCGGGAAGATCGGCCTCACATTCACGCTCGTCGCGGCAGTGATTCTCGTCGTCGGGCCGTCCACCTCCTCCGCGAAGGAGAAGAAGGGCCATCCCATCGAGCTACCGAAGGACGAGCGGACCGCTGAGGAGAAGAAGGAGCACGACAAGGCGGTCAAGAAGCTCGTCGTTTCGCTGAAGCGCGAGAAGAACAAGGTGATGCTCCTCTCCCGCATCGAGCAGTGGGGAGAGAACGGGAGCGACCTGAAGCGGGACGCGCTGATCCTGTTCTGCCGGAGCAGCTCGAACCAGGAGCAGCTGTCCGGTTGCTTCATGGCGCTCGCGAAGATGGGCGGCGCGAAGTCGCTGAACTTCCTCTGCGGGAAGACCGCCCTGAAGTCCCGCTCGGACTGGGCCGTCCAGCGGGCGGCGGCCGCGGCCCTCGAGAAGCTCGGCGACACCCGCGCGGCCTGCTGCCTGATCGACGTGATCAAGGACCGACGGCAGAAGACGCAGGTGCAGAGCGCCTGCCTCGTCACGCTGGCGAAGATCGCACCGCTCGACAAGAAGGCGGTGAAGACGGTGTTCGAGTGCGCGGACGCGAAGGACGACGTCCTCCGCTCGCACTCGATGACGGCCCTCGCCTACCTCCACTCCGACGCCTCGTTCAAGCTCCTCGCCGAGCGGGCGAGGAAGGAGAACAACGGCCAGGTCCGCAGCTTTGCCTGCGAGGCGCTCGGCCTCCACGGCGACCGCCGCGGCATCGAGGTCCTGCGGGAGGTCATCCGCAAGGACAACGCCCTGCAGGTCAAGGATGCCGCGATGAAGGCGCTGAAGGAGCTCGGCGCCGGGGTATAGCCCGGAATCAGACCGCCGCGGACGGAGCGGGCGCACGAGCTACGTTGGTTCTGCCCTGACTCCCGAGGGGGGTGACGGTCGCCACGGGTGGTACTCCGCGTGTCTACGCGCGTTTTGCCCTGACTCCGTATGGAGGAGACGTTTCGGTTTCCTCGATTGGGATCTCCCTCGTTTCCGTCAGGACCCGGGCCTCCATCGGGACCAGGCTCATGTGCTTGATGCCCAGAAGGAAGAGCAGGCCCCACGTCGCCATCACGCCCAGCGCCTGCAACGCCTCGTAGCCGCTGATCGAATACGTCGCCGTCCACTCCTGGAAGTCGGATTCGACGATCCGCATGCCCGGGAACAGGTCCGGCGGGTGCACCAGGCCGGGGATCACGATGATGTAGCGCTCGCACAACACGCCGAACACCACCAGCACTCCGGCCGTCACCACCCACTTGAGCTCCGCGCCGCGCCGGCTGTAGAGGATCACCAGCGGGATGACGAAGCCGATCGTCGCCATCCCCGCCCAGAACAGCACCCCGTGCAGCCCCTGGAACAGGAACAGCTCCGCCGCCTCGCGCGATTCCACGAGGTAGAAGCGGTGCAGGTTCTCCACGAGAATCAGGTAGCAGACCACGATGATGAAGACGCGCATCAGCTTGCCGAGCCAGATCAGCAGGCCGTCGTCCAGCCGCCGCCTCGTCGCCTTGAACAACACGTGCAGCAGCACGATCATGAACCCCGCCCCCGACGCCAGCGCCGCGGCCACGAAGCTCGCCGGCAGCAGCGGCGACTGGTAGAGCTCGCGCGGGACGAAGCCGAAGATCGCCGCCGTCCCCGAGTGCACGCCGATCGCCCAGCAGACCACCGTCACCGCCGCGAACTTCGTGAGCCGGGGCTTCTCCTTGAACAGCGCGTAGAGGTACAGCACGCACAGCGCGATGTGGCCGGAGTAGAGGCTCGGGTTGATCGAGAACATCGACCGCAGGTTGAAGTGGTGGAACGGCTCCTTGAACACGCGATCCAGCCGGCCCTGGTCGGTCAGGATCGACAGGAGCCCCGCGATCAGGAACAGCATCGCGATGTAGGCGGCCAGCCGCGCGAACGGCTTGTAGTCGATCTTCCCGAACACGCCGTAGAGCCCCGACACGATCAGGGAGCCCGCCGACAGTCCGATGTAGAAGACCGCCATGATGATCTGCATGCCCCAGGGCACGCGCTGGTTCATGCCGGAGAGATAGAGGCCGTGCTGCATCATCTGCCACGTCGCCCACAGTCCGAGCAGGGCGAGCGCGGCGAGGACGATGAGCGCGGTCCGGTAGGCCGTCGAGGTGCCGTCGACCTTCTGGAAGCGGATTTCCATTGTCACTCCTAGTGTCCTGCCTCCGGCGTTCCCGTCGCACCGAGAACGCAGATGCGCCCGCGTGGCAAGGAGCGAGGAGGGCGCAACCCCGCTGGCTTCAACCGCCGCGTACCGCAGTCCCCGGGGGCTGCAGCTGCCTGCGACTGCAGGGCCCGCCGGAGGCAGGACACTACAACCCCACGTAGTAGACCTTCGGCTCGGTGCCGAGGTCCTCGCGGAGCCGCGTGGCCCCGCCCTTCGCGATCTTCGCCGAGACGTTGCTCTCCGGGTCGTTCAGGTCCCCCACCGCGATCGCGTCGTTCCCCTTCTCCCGGCACGCCTCCACACAGGCCGGCTCCAACCCGTTGTCCAACCGGTGGACACACAGCGTGCAGGACTCCGCGACCCCGTGGGAGCGCTTCGGCCGCTTCTTGTTCGGCCACTCCCCGTCGTCCCGGTAGTTGAAGAACCGCGCGCTGTACGGACACGCGATCATGCAGTACCGACAGCCGATGCAACGGTGGTGGTCGACGATGACGGCCCCGTCCTCGCGCTGGTAGGTCGCCTGGACCGGGCAGACCTGCGCGCAGGGCGGATGGTCGCAGTGGTTGCAGAGGACGAGGACCTCCCGCTCCTCCGCGCCGGCCGCGCTCTCGCGGTGAACCTTCACCTTGCGGATCCAGTGGATGTCCCACTGCGTCTCGCCGGTCTTCTCCCCCTCGGCGTTCGCGTAGACGTTGTTCTCCGTCCGGCAGGCGTCGATGCAGTCCGTGCAGCCCTCGGCGCACTTCGTCAGATCGATCACCATCCCGCGCTTCAGCCCGCGGTCCCCGAACTTGTCGATCTGGACCGCCTCGTACTTCAGGTCGGTGAGGAACTTCACCCCCATGGCGCACGCCCCGCCCGCCAGGACCGTCCCGCCGAGCGCAGTCAGGAACTCTCGTCTCTTCATGGCGGCCCCTCTCATGGGTAGTCGTGACAGCCGAAGCAGTCGGGCTTCAGGTTCACGCGGTCGTGGCACCGGTTGCAGAACCGCTCGCGGCTCGTATGGCAGCCCTTGCAGTCGTCGAACTGGATCCACGTCCGGTCGCCTTCGCGGAGCACCCGGTCGCGCATGCGCTTGAGCAGGTCGAAGTGGTGGTAGCGCATCTCGTGCGCGTCCTTGTCCAGCACACACTTCTCGTGTTTCGCGTCGGGCATCTCGAGGAACGGCGTCGGATCGCCGGCCCCCGGCGAGATCACCGCCGCCGCGAGGCTGAACCCGACCGGCAACAGGATCAACACGATCGGGATGACGATGGCCAGGCGCTTCGCCCGGCCGCGGGGCTTCGTCGGGCCGTTCACGCTTCCCTCCTTCCCGTCCACTCGATGAAGACGAGCGCGACGAACCGGTACACGACGTGGGCGAACTTGGAGTACGGCAGGTAGAGGAACAGCGTCAGGATCAGCAGCAGGTGCACGAAGTAGGCGGCGTGGCGGTGCGGCTCGAGGCGCATGTAGTGCAGGGCCTCCACCGCGAAGCCGGAGAGCGCCACGAACATGATGAGCCAGAGGAGCGACCAGTCGAACCACGTGCTCCGGCCCGCGCCCTCGTGCTCCACGAAACGGTCGCGGATCATCAGGAAGCAACCCGCGACGACGCCGATCCCGCCGAGGTTCGCGAGGATCTTCCAGGGGCTGAAGAAGTGGAACGGGTAGAGGAACTCGCCGGTGACGAGCGGGTTGAACCGGTGCGTGATCGTGACGATCGTCACGACCGTGAGCGCGATGAACCCGTAGAACAGCATCGTGTGGGCGAAGTACCGGTTGGCCGCCTTGCTGCACTGCGTGAAGTCGCGGTGCAGCATCACGTTCGCGATCGTTTTCCCGATGCTCTTCCCGAGCTGGTTCTTCCCCCACCGGTCGGGCGGCACGCCCTCCTTCAGCCCCCGCCAGAACCGCCGCGCGCCGATCGACGTCAGGACGATCACGATGAGAAACGCCGTGCCGAACAGCAGGTTGATCAGCCCGTGGGGCAGCGGCGCGGAGTACGGATAGGAGACCGGCTGTCCCGCCTCGAGCGCCAGGCCGAGCGCGGCCAGGATCTCCGGCTCGAACCAGACCGCGAGAGCCAGCAGCGCCGCCGGAAAGAAGATCAGCAGCGGCGCGTACGACGGTTTCCTCGCCCACGCCGCCAGGAACCGCGGCCAGGAGTACGTGAGGATCTGCTCCATCCGGACGGCCGCGAGGACGTCGCCGGGCCGGCCGCCGCGCGGGCAGTTCGTCGTGCAGTCGTTGCACTGGTGGCAGAGCCAGACGTCGGCGTCGCGCTTGAGCTTCGCGGCCATCCCCCACCCGGCCCAGGACATCTCCTTGCGCGGGAAGGGGTCCTCGGTCGGCGACAGCTCGCAGGTGGACGAGCATGTGCCGCACTGGAAGCAGCGCTTGAACGTCGGGCCGGCCTGGTCGACGACGGCGCGGATGAAGTCGAGATCGGGATCGACGACGATCGGCCGGCCGTTCGATGCGGGCGGCGGACGGCTCTCGACCGGGGGCTCCTCGGCGCTCTGGACTCTGTCTTCAGACAAAGGGTCCACCTCCGTTTCCATGACGGAGCTGCCCCCCCAGGCGTCACGCCGCAACTCTGGTTATCCGGGCTACATCCCCTTGAAGGGATTCATCCCGTACGTCTCGATCACCTCTTCGAAGAACGTCGAGAAGATCTCGGGGATCCTCTCGTACTCCGTGATCTGCAGCTGGTGGAGCTCGACCCGCTCGTTCTCCATCGCCATCTGCTGCAGCTTCTCGCGGATGTTGCCGCCGCGCGTCTCGGCCAGTTCGCTGCCCTTGATGAAGTGGCACTGGTAGTCGTCGCCGTACTTGCAGCCGATCAGGATGATCCCGTCGTAGCCGGCGGAGATCGCCTCCGTCACCCAGACCGTGTTCACCGACCCGAGACAGCGGACCGGGATCACGCGCACGAACGGGCTGATCTGCAGTCGGTGCTGACCCACGAGGTCGAGCGCCGGGAAGGCGTCGTTCTCGCACATCAGCGCCAGCACCCGCGGCTTCTCGTCGTACTCGTCCGGCACCTCGACCGCCTTGATCATGCTGGCGATCATGTCGACCGAGTAGTCCTTGAACCCCACGATCCGCTCGGGGCACGCGCCGAGGCAGACACCGCACCGGCGGCACCGCGTCGCCTGCAGGAGCGGCGTCCCCTTCTCGTCCTCGTTCAGCACGCCGAACGGGCACTCCTCCGTGCACCGCTTGCATTGCGTGCAGCGCTGGAGGAAGAAGTCGGGGTAGGACTTGTCGCCGGCCCGCGGGTGGACGGCTTCGCCCCGCGACGTCATCTCGACGCACTGGATCGCCTTCAGCGCCGCGCCCGTCGCGTCCTCGCGCGAGGCCACCCCGTCCATCGGCGAGCGCACCGTCCCGGCCGCGTAGATGCCGGTCCGCCGCGTCTCGTAGGGAAAGCAGATGAAGTGGCTGTCCGGGAAGCCGTGAACGAGCGACGGCAGGTCCGGGCCCTGGCGGTAGTCGAGGTTCAGGATCTCGGTCCCGTCGTGGGCTCTGAGTTCCTCCGCCTTCTTCGCCGCCTCTTCCTTCTGGGCCTCCGACTCCCCGGTCTCGGTCGTCTTCACCGCGTCGTGGTACTGCCGGATCAACTCCCCGTCGGCGGCGTTCGGCACCATCCCGGCCGCCAGGACGATCATGTCGACCTTCACCCGGATCTCTTCGCCGGGCATCGTGTCCTTCGCGGTGATCACGAGCATCCCGTCCGCGTCCCGCTCGACGCCGGCGATCTCCCCGCGCGTGAGGAAGACGCCCGGGTCCTCCTGCACGCGGCGGTAGAAGTCCTCGTACTGCCCGGGCGTCTTCATGAACTCGTAGAAGACGTACGCCTTCGCGTCGTCGTCGCTCTCCCGCAGGTAGAGCGCCTGCTTGAGCGACGTCAGGCTGGAGATCGAGGAGCAGAAGGAGCGGTCCTCCCCGCCGCCCTGGATGAACGCGATGCTCTTCGCACCGCGCCCGTCGGACGGGCGCCTGATCCCGTCGCCGGAGGCGACCATCTCTTCGAGGTCGACGTTCAGGACGACGTCGTCCAGGCGGCCCCAACTCAGATCGTCGCGCGGCTCCGCGGGCGTCCAGCCCGTCGCCTGCACGATCGCGCCGACGCGGCACTCGCAGAGCACCTCGCCGGCCGGCTTGCCGTTGCCGGAGGACGCCAACGTCACGTCGAACAGTCCCGGCGCGCCCGTGATCTTCGCCGTGAGCGCCGACGTGTGGACGGTGATGCTCTTGTGACCTTCGACCTCGCCGATCAGGCCGTCGATCCCCGTCTCTTCCAGTTCCGTCCACGGCGCCTTCGTCGGGATGGACCTGTGCATCGCGGCCATCCACCCTCCCAGCGCCGGCGCCTTCTCCACCAGCCGCACGTCGTACCCGGCCTTCGCGGCGTCGAGGGCGGCCGTCATCCCGGCGATGCCGCCGCCGACGACGAGGATCGTCTTGTCGAGCGCCTCCTCGGACTCGAACGGCTCGGGCGGCTCCATCTTGCCGACCTTCGTGACGTACATGCGGAGGTAGTCCTCCGCGAGCATCTGGGTGTCCTCCTCGTTCGGGGGCTGCGTCCAGACGACGTGCTCGCGCAGCGCGAAGCGCTCGACCACCACGCCCTCGGGGAACTCGTGATCGACGTAGCGGCGCGGGGAGATCCCGGCGATCACGACGTGCGTCAGGCCCTCGGCCTTGATCAGCTGGTCGATCAGCTTGAGCGACGGACCCTCGCAGGACTCGATCTCGTGGCAGACGGAGACGCTCATCTCGTCCGTCGCGACCTTCGAAAGGGCCTCGATGTCGAGCGCGTCCGCGATCCCGTACCCCGTGCAGAGGAAGACTCCGATCTTGTGGTCGCCTGTCGTCTCATTCATGGCTCAGGCCTCCCCTTCGTGCGCGTGCAGCGTCTGGATGGCCTTGAGAGCCGCGGCCGTCGCCTCTTTCGTGGCGCGCGACACGTCGCCGGGCCGCACGGCGCAGCCCACGGCGAACACTCCGGGCACGCCGGTCTCCCGTTCCGCGAATCCGTAGGCGTCCCGGGAGATCTCGAGCGGCACGCCGCCGTTCGGGACGATGCCGGTCGCCAGCACGACGAGGTCGAACTCCTCGGTCAGGTTCCGGCCTTCGATCGTGTCCTCCACCTCGACGGTGAGGTTCCCCGTGCCCGCGTCGCCGGTGATCTTCGCGGCCTTCCCCTTCACGAACCGCACGTTCTCGTCCCCGGTGAGGTCGGTGTAGAACTTCTCGTGCCGACCGATCGTGCGGATGTCGATGTAGAACATCGTGGCCTTCGCTTCCGGGTTGAACTCGCGCAGGTACCGGATGTGCTTCAGCGACCCCATGCAGCAGACGGCGGAGCAGTACGGCAGGTGGTTCTCGTCGCGCGACCCGGCGCACTGCACGAAGGCGACGTTCGCGGCCTTCGCTCCGTCGGACGGTCTCGTGATCTCGCCCCCCGTCGGCCCGTTCCGCGCGGCCAGCCGTTCCATCATCACGTTCGTGACGATGTTCTGATGCTGCCCGAAGCCCAGGTTGTCGAGCTTCGTCGCATCGTAGGGCCGCCATCCGGTCGCGACGATGATCGCCCCGGCCTCGACGCCGAAGTTCTCCTCCGCCATGTCGAGGTCGATGGATCCCTTCGGGCACTCGGCGGTGAGCGTCGCGGC
>JBDLIY010000108.1:0-10229 GCA_039714635.1 Planctomycetota bacterium | reverse complement strand
GGAAGAACGCGAACAGCTCCGACAGTTCTTCGGAGACGTGTGAGATCACGAGTTCCCCGCCCCGGTCCTTCGTCAGCTCGTAGCTTTCGAGGAGCGCGGCCACGCCGAACGAGTCGGCGCGGTCCACGCCGGAGAGGTCGAGCTCGATCCGCCGCTCGCCGCGGTCGAGCCGCGACGCGACGTCGTCGCGCACCGCGAGCGCACTTTCGCGGGTCAGGACCGCCGGGATCACGAGGGGATTTTCCTCCATCGCGGAGCAAGGATACCCGGGTGACCGGCCGGAGCCGTAAGAAGCCGCCGCCCGGCGGGCTCTGACCCCGGGTTTCGTTCCGGCCATGGATCCGCGTTCGCCCGGCCGAAGGCAGGCGGAAGGCCGCGGCGCGTTCGAACCGCCGCCAGGCAAGCGCCGGCGAGGAGGCGTCCGTTCCGGATCCACCGGCCCGCGCGGGCGTGGGAGCCCAAGCCTCTTCGCATGTCTTCGGGGCACTGAGGTCGCAGTTGCCGGTGCAGTGAAAAACCGACGCCTGTCAGCGTTGTGTCAACCGGCCCGCGCGGGCGTGGGAGCCCCTTATGGGTCTAGACCCATAAGCCTCTTCGCATGTCTTCGGGGCACTGAGGTCGCAGTTGCCGGTGCAGTGAAAAACCGACGCCTGTCAGCGTTGTGTCACTTCTACCGCATCCCCCAACGGCCGTGCAGGATGTCGCTCTCCAGGTAGAGGAAGAGCTCCGTGACCGGATGCCGGGCGTCCAGGCCGACGCCGAGGACGTGGCGCGCGAATCGCGTCGGGCGAGTCCGATCGAGCGCACCACCCATCACGATCGCCGCATAACGGCGCTCGAAGGGGTTTTTCGACAGGCCCAGCCGAGGGCCGATCTCGCCCAGCGCGCGCGCCGGGTCCACGCGGAAGAGCGACCGGGCCGCCTCGCGGTTCACCTCGTAGTCGTCCCCCAGCCTCTTCACCAGCTCCCGCGTCACGCCCGGGGTCGTCGCGTGACCAAGGGCCATCACGATCAACTCCCGGCCCCGGAGGCGCTCTTCCTTCCCGAGGGCCGCCAGCGCGGCCCGACCCGCCTCGACGGGCTCGATGAGCATCGCCCCGACGAAGGCGTACCCGGCGATCTCCGCGTCCTTCTCCTTCCCGGCGATCTTCAGCAACGCCGGCCCTCCGCCGCGGGCGCGGACCAGGCCCGCCGCCACGGCGGCGGCGCATCGCAGCTCTCGACCCAGCGAACGATCACCGGCGATCCGCACGAGCTTCGCCCCGGAGACGGCATCGCGCGTGAGCCCCAGGCCGAGGGCGGCCAGGGCGGCGAGACCTTCGTCCGCGGTCGCCGGGCTCGCGAGGACGCCCCGGCACAACGCGTCCGCCTCCGGGTCGCCCCCGAGGACGAGCGCGAGAAGCGCGGCCGAACGCGGGCGGAGGGGGCCGTTCTTCGCTGTGTCGACGAGGGCCCGCCGCACCTCGGGGGACATCTTCACCCGGCTCGCCAGGGACAGGGCCGCCGCCGTCCGCACCGAAAGCGCCGGATCCCGGAGGCGCTTTCGGAGGTCCCCGCCGCTCTCCGGGCCGGGCAGGAGGGAGAGGCCGTGGACGAGGAGCGCCCGCGCCACCGGGTCATCGTCCTCCTTCGCCGGCAGGACCGCCGGCACGAGGAGATCGCGCGCTCCCGGGTGTCCCGAGAGGCCCAGGGCGAAGAGGCAGGTCGACCGCACCGGCTCGCCCGGCTTGCCGGAAAGCGTCTTCAGGAGGAGGTTCGCTCCCTTCGGGCCGCACAGCCCCGCCGCGACGATGGCCGCGATCCGCGCGGCGTCCGGGACCTCCGGATCCTCGACGACGCTCTTCAGGAGCGCGAGCGCCCGCTCGAGGTCCGTTTCGCCGAGCTTCGAGAGCCCCGTCGCCAGCACCGCCGGGGTGCGCATCAGTTCCCCGTCCTTCGCCAGCGGCTCGAGGAGCCCGGCGGACCACCCGGCCCGGCCGAGCGCCAGCGCCGCCCACATCCGGACCTCGCGGCTCTCGTGCTCCAGGGCGGCGTGGAGCGAGACCCAGACGACGTCCTGCTCCGGAGGCGACGGCACGCCCGGATCCGGCGGCGGCGTCGGCTCCGCGGACCGGAGAAGCTCCCAGACGAGTTCCCAGGAGATCGCCGCCTCGCGCGTCGCCGTACCCGGCGAGGGCGTGTTTTCGGGGCCGCCGAGCCGCGGCGTCTTGCTCCGCCCCGGCGAGGGCGTCGGGACCGGCGACCTCCCCCCGGTCGGCGTGCGCGAACCGCCGGGCGGCCGGATGCGGTCCTTCGGGGGCCGGTACTCGCCGTTGTCGGCGGAGACGGGGACGGTGGCGAGAGCGAGGACGAGGGCGACGAGACACAGACCGGCGACCGTGGTCTTCATCGCTTCCTCCGGGGGAACCCCTCCCATCGTAATCTGTTCCCGCAATCAGGGCGGCAATCCGTGCAACCGGAGTTTCAGCATGCTGCCGCGCGTGGTCGTACGGGGCCGTGTCCGATACCACTCTTCCGTGACGTGGCTGCAGGTGGCTGGTGAAGTTCAGCCCCCAGTCTGGAGGGACCGGGTAAAATCGCCCCGCATGTGCCGCGTCCTGGCCACGCTCCTCCTCCCCGCCCTCTTCCCCGCCCTCTTCATGGTCCCGCTCGCGCCCGTTTTCGCGCAAGAGGAAGAGCCCGCGCCGACCCCCGTCGAGGACCCTCTCGCGGAGCGCGTGCGCGAGATCGTCCTGCGGCTCGGCTCGGACGACTTCGCCGTGCGCAAGAAGGCCTACCGGGAACTCGATCTCATCGCTCCCCGGGCGATGGCGATCCTCGAGACGTACCGGGACCATCCGGATCCCGACGTGGCGCGCCTGGTCCGGCAGGTCATCGAGGCGAACCGCCGCCAGGCCCGGACGGCGCTGCTCGGGGCCCTCGCGACGCAGGACACGAGCTTCCCCGACTCCGAGGAGATGGCTGCGATCCTCGCCCGCGGACGGACGATCCTGCCGGCGCTCCACGCGATCCTGGACGAGGAGGACGCGCACTACCCGCGCTACTCGTACTGGCGTCTGAGGAACACGTGGGCGGCCATCGGGGCGCTGGCGGTCGACGGGGACCTCGATCGCCTCCTCGCCCGGCTCGCGCACCCGAACATCCAGCACCGCCTCCTGCTGCAGCCCATCCTCGTCACGCTCGACGAGAAGCTCGTCCTCGCCGAGTTCCGGAGGCGCCTCGCCGACCCGAAGGAGAACGACGGCCTCCGGGCGCAGATCCTCGAGATCTGCCGGTCCTCCGGCGACTGGCGCCGGCTGGCCTGGCTCACCGGGCGGGCGAAGAAGCTCCTCGACGACGAGGGACCGGCCGTGCGGAGCGCGGCCGTCCGCTGGTTCGCCTTCCAGCGGGACGAGGCGCTCCTCGGCAAGATCCTCGAGATGGCCGGGGACGAGGACGCGACCGTGCGGACGGAAGTGGTCCGGGCCCTCCGGTACTACCGGGACCCCGCCGCGGAGAAGGTGCTCCGGGCCGTCCTCTCCGACCCCGAGCCGACCGTGCGGGCCGCCGCGATCGAGACGCTGCGCAGCGTCTCCGGCCCCGGCCTCGCCCCGGTGGTGAGACCTTACCTGAAGGATCCTGATCCGATGGTCCGGTCCCAGGCCGCGCGCGCGCTCGGCCAGATGGGCGACCGGGCCGCCCTCCCGGTCCTGATCGAGCTTCTCGCCCAGCGCGACGAGGAGTTCCTCCTCCGGGGCCTCCACGCGGTGGTCGATGCGCTGGGCCGCCTGAAGGACGCGGCGGCGCTCGCCCCGCTCTTCGCGCTCCTCGACGACGCCGGGAAGTACGCGCGGATCGAGACGTACCGCTACCACATCCTCAGCAACATCCTGATGATCGGGGGCGCCGACGTCCTCGACCGGGTCGGGAAACACCTCGAGGACGGGACGATGCAGAACGCCCACGTCGTCCTCGACGCCATCGCCCGGATCGACGACGACCGGGTGATCCCGTTCCTGATGGAGGCCCTGGAGCACGGGGACAAGAACCAGCGGAATTCCGCCGTCCGGGGGCTGGCGTCCCGGGGTCATCGCGCCGCCGCTCCGCTGCTCGTGAAGGCCATGGCCGAGGAGGAGGACGCCTGGTTCCTCGCGGAGGCGCTCCGGGCTCTCACCTCGTTCGGAGTCAGCCCGGGGAAGGAGGCGGTCCTCCGGTTCCTCGCCGTCGACCCCGCCGACGTCCGGAACATCAATCTCGTCTACGGGGCGATCCGGGCCGCGACCCGCTTCCACATCCCCGAGGCGGCTCCGCGCATCGCCGCCCTCCTCGACGGCCACGCCGACCGCTACTCGTTCCGGGCCGTGGACGCCCTGGGCCGCCTGGGCGACGACTCCGTGGTCCCCGCGCTCGAACGGCTCCTTCCGAACGAGAAGTACGACACGCGGAAACACCGGATCGCGCTGGCGATGGCCCGGCTGGGCCACGGAGACGCGCTGACACAGCGACTCCGCGAGATGCCCGCCGACACCCCGCCGAACCTCGCCGGGCGCGCGGAGGCCCTCGCGGCCCTCGGGCGGGATCGTGAGGCCCTGGCGGCGATCGACCAGGCCCTCCGGGGCGGGTCCGTCGACGGAAATACGCTCTACAACCTGGGTTGCGTCCTTTCCCTGATGGGCATGAAGGACCGCGCCCTGCAGCTCGTCGACCGGTCGATGGCCCAGCGGGTCGTCTACCGGCGCCAGCTGACGGACGACGCCGACCTGGACCCGATCCGCGAGGATCCCCGCTTCGCGAAGATTCTCGCCAAGGCACGCTGAGAGTCCCGGCCCACCGGCGAAACTGGACGCGCCTCCCGCGCCGTGGTTAACTCGGCTCTTTCCGTCCCGATTCGGGGCGGTTTTTTTTCGATCACAGGTTCACGGAAGTCATCGGGGACTCGAGATGAAGACGCGCAGGAACGTGGGCATCATGGCCCACATCGACGCCGGGAAGACGACGGTCACCGAGCGAATCCTGTATTACACGGGGAAGATCCGGAAGACGGGCGAGGTGCACGACGGCGCCGCCACCATGGACTTCATGGAGGAGGAGCAGAAGCGCGGCATCACGATCCAGTCCGCCGCGACGAGCGTGGACTGGGACGGCACCCAGATCACGATCCTCGACACCCCCGGCCACGTCGACTTCACCGCCGAGGTCGAGCGCTCCCTCCGCGTCCTCGACGGCGCGGTCGCGGTCTTCTGCGGCGTCGCGGGCGTCCAGGCCCAGTCCGAGACCGTGTGGCGCCAGGCGAACCGGCACCGCGTCCCCCGGATCTCCTTCGTGAACAAGATGGACCGCACCGGCGCCGACTTCGACCGCGTCGTCGGGATGATCCGCGACCGGCTCGACATGACGCCGCTGCCGCTCCAGTACCCGATCCTCGACGAGA
The DNA here is from genome assembly GCA_039714635.1 of Planctomycetota bacterium. GTDB lineage: Bacteria > Planctomycetota > JAJSAM01 > JAJSAM01 > JAJSAM01 > JBDLIY01. The sequence goes on along the minus strand of JBDLIY010000108.1, from coordinate 4,819 downwards.
CGAACCTCCTCGGCGTCCTCGACCTCGTGACGCAGAAGGCCTGGATGTTCGCCGAGCAGGCGGACGGCACCACGTACGCCGAAGCCGGGGTGCCCGCGGACATGGCGGACCTCCTCCAGGAGAAGCGCCACGAGCTGATCGACGCCGTCTCCCAGTTCTCCGACGAGGTCCTCGAGCTCTACGTCGGCGAGGAGGAGATCCCGGTCGACGTGCTGATGCGCGCGATCCGCGAGGCGACCCTCTCCGGCGACGCGAGCCCGGTGCTGCTCGGCTCCGCGCTGAAGAACAAGGGCGTCCAGCTCCTGCTCGACGCGATGGTGGCCTTCCTCCCCGGTCCGGAGGAGATGCCGCCCGTCCGCGGTGAGAGCCCCACGATCGGCGCGCCGCAGATCCGCGAACCCTCCGAAGACGCTCCGGCCACCGTGCTGGCGTTCAAGACGGTCACCGACATGGTCGGCGACCTGACCTTCCTCCGGATCTACTCGGGCCGGATCGCGAAGGGCGACAAGCTCCTGAACCCGCGGACGCGCAAGCGGATCCGGATCGGCCGGCTGCTCCGCGTCCACGCGAAGACCCGTGAGAACATCGAGTCCGCCGGAGCGGGCGAGATCGTCGCGGCGATGGGACTCTCCGACGTCACCACCGGCGACACGCTGACGGACGAGGCGAGCCCGATCACCCTCGAGGCCGTGGCCTTCCCGGAGGGCGTGATCTCGATGTCGATCTCGCCGGTCAACCGGAAGGACCGCGACCGGCTGGCCGATGCCCTCGGCCGGCTGACCCGCGAGGACCCGACGTTCAAGAGCTACACCGACGAAGAGACCGGCGACCTCATCATCTCCGGGATGGGCGAGCTCCACCTGGAGGTCATCCGGTCGCGTCTCCTCACCGAGTTCAAGGTCGAGACCGCGGCCGGCCGCCCGCAGGTGGCCTACCGCCAGGCGCTGCGCCGCGAGATCGAGCTCGAAGGTCGCCACGTCAAGCAGACCGGCGGCCGTGGCCAGTTCGCCGTGGTCAAGGTCCGGTTCGAAACGGGCGCGGGCGACCGCGAGGTCGAGTTCGAGTCGGAGGTCGTCGGCGGCAAGATCCCGAAGGAGTACTACGGCGCGATCCGCACCGGCATCCAGGACGTGGCCCAGCTGGGCGGCAAGCTCCGGTTCCCCTTCGTGAACATCTACGCCATCCTGACCGACGGCCAGTACCACGAGGTGGACAGCTCGGAGATGGCCTACCGCGAGGCGGGGAAACTGGTGCTGCGCAACGCGATCGAGGAGGTCGGCACGATCCTGCTCGAACCGCGGATGCGCATCCGCGTCGAGATCCCCGAGGAGTACATGGGCGACGTGCTGGGCGACCTCCAGTCGCGCCGCACGGAAGTCGAGGGGATCGACGGCGAGGGCAACACCCGCGAGATCAAGGGGCTCATCCCGGTCGCCGAGATGTTCTCCTACTCGACGACGCTCCGCTCCCTGACGCAGGGCCGCGGGACGTTCCACACCGAGCACGCGGGGTACGCTCCGGTGCCGGAGTCGATGGCGCAGGTCGTACGCCGCGAGACCCTGGCGAGGCGCGACCCGGGAAAAGCGCGTGACGGGCGCGCCGCCTAGGCGGCAGCCAACCGAGACGACCGGCGCGAAGCATCCGGGAGGAGTTCAGTCCTCCGGATGGTACGCCGACGGCATGCGGCTCTTCTTCACGTGGAGCCGCCAGGTGATCTCCTTGCCGCCCCAGCGGAGACGCTGGATGTCCACGTCATCGCCGAAAGTCTTCGCGATGTCGTCGGCGATCCCCTGCGGATCCTCGGCGGTGATGAGCGTCAGGACCGCGCCGAACGCGAGGTCGGTGACGGCGGCGAGGACCTTCCCGAGGCGGTCGCCTTCGGGGACTTGGCGGATGTCGATTTCCATGGCCGGTGCATGATAGGTTCGCCCGGCGCGGCCGGGAAAGTTATCGGGAGGTCGGCATCTCGACTTGCTGCAGCCCGTGGTCGAACGGGGCCGCGTTCGTCCCGACCCGGTCGTGTCCGACCCCACTTGTCCGTGACGTGGCTGCAGGTGGCTGCATGAAGTTCAGACCCCAGTTCGGGAGGATCGGGCCGTGAACGGAACCATGGTGATTCTGACCATCGCCGCGGTCGCGTTCCTCGCCAACCTCCCCCTCGGTCGGTGGCGGGCGCGGTGCCCGAAGTACGGCGTCGCCTGGTTCGCAGCCATCCACGCCTCCGTCCCCGCGATCGTCCTCCTGCGCGTCTGGCAGGACGTGGCCTGGGCGTGGGCTCCCCTCTTCGTGGCGTGCGCGGTGGCCGGGCAAGTGCTCGGCGGGCGCGGAGCTACTTCGCCGGCATGTACGAGCGATCGTGGTAGAGCCAGCGACCGTTCCGGTGAACGAACGTAGTGTCCGCCGGCTGGTCTCCGGGCGGCAGCAGCACCTTCGCGTAGGCCTTGTCGCCCTCCACGTGGATCTTCCCCATGATCCGGCTCTCGAGGACGTACTTGCGCCGGACCTCGAGAACGGCGGCCTCGATCTCGCGCGCGGAGGCAGCCAGGTACTGCTTCGCGGTCATCCGCGTCTGGGCGTACGCAATCTTGTCGACGTCGTAGAGCTTGCGGGCCATGGCGTCCCGGATGCCCTTCTTCTGAACCACGAGCATCCGCTCGAGGGTCTCCCGGTACTCGACGGAGTACAGCGTCCACACCTTGTCGTACTCCCCCGCCCGGACGAACTCCTGCGCCTGCGCAAACGTCTCCCGCACGCCCTTGCCCGGGTCCTCCCCGGCGGCCGGGCAGCCGACGAGCGCTCCGACGATGGACAGGGTTGCGATCAGGACGACGGTTCTCATCTCATGCCTCCGGCCCCGCGCCCATCATACCCGGGTCCGCGCGAGGATGACCGTCTGCGCGAGGAGCGAGAGGCCGATCACGCCGCCGGCCACCAGGTAGGGAACGGCGCTCGACCCGGCGAGATCCGCCGCGGCGCCGGCCGCGAAGGGGATGAGGAAGTTCCCGCTCCCGATGATCGACTCGTGCAGCCCGGCCCGGCCGCCGCGCGCCGCGTCGGCGTGCAGGCTGTAGTAGATCGAGGAGTAGTAGGCGAGCGCGAACCCCGCCCCCACCAGCAGCACGAACGGCAGTTGCACCGCCAGCGACCACCCGGTCGCCACGAGGAGGACGCCGAGCATCGCCAGCGCCTGGACACCCAGGTGGAATCCCGCCCGGTAGTGCCAGCGCGCGCGGAGGAGCACCGTCCCGAACATGAGCGTCTGCGAGAAGAAGACCGCGCCGACGAGGATGCCGTACTCCGTGTCGCTCCGGCCGAGTTCCTCGTTCAGCGCCGGGAAGTGCGCCACCAGCGTCGACGCGGCGCCGAACGCCGCGAAGTTCGCGAGGAGCGCCGCCCATCGGAATCCCTCCCGCGTCCGACGGGGCACCGGCTCGTCCCCGGCGACGAGATCCTTCCCGGCCCCGCCGCCGCGCGCGACGCGGGGGAGCGCGACGACCAGGACGAACGCCGTGGCCGCCGCGAGGAGGAACCCCTGGCGCCCGACCAGGTCGGAGAGGACTCCGCCCGCGAGAACGCCCGCGCCCTTGCCGAGACTCCAGCAGACGTTGAACAGCCCGAGGTTCTTCGTCAGGTTCTTCGGTCCGGACTCGTCCGCGATCGCCGCCTGGAGTGCGGGCCAGAAGAACGCCAGCCCGAAGGCGATCACCGGCAGGCCGGCGAAGAAGATCCAGACGTGGTCCGCCCACGAGAAGACCACGCACGTGCCCCCCACGAGGAACAGCCCGACCCGGGCGAGCGCGGTGCGCGAGACGCGGTCCGAGATCCTCCCGCCGAAGGTCGCGGTCAGGGAGTACACGAGCGCCCAGGGCACGGGCAGGAGGCCGAGGACGAGAGGGCCGGCGCCCCAGCGGCGGGCCAGCAGGGCGCACAGGGAGACCGTCACGTAGATCGTGAAGTCCATCACGCCGGCCGTGACGACGTACCGGCCAACCCGACCATGGCCCACGCGCCCCCGGCCCGTCAACGCGGCTCGTCCCCGAGGCGCAGGAGCGCGGCCTCGTACCGCCGGTTGCCCGGATCGAGGGAGAGCGCCCGCAGGAAATCGTCCCGGGCCAGGTCCCGCCGCCCGAGGTGGACCTCCCGCACGAAACCGCGCAGCGCCCACGCCTCGGCGTCGAACCGGGAGACGACGATCGCCCGCTCGATGAAAGACATCGCGAACACGACACCGTCCTCGCCCTTCTCGAGGTGGATGCGGGCGGCCGCGATCAGCGCCGCGGTGTGGCCGGGCTGCGCTCCATAGGCTTGTTCGAGGGCCTTCAGCGCCGCCGCGTGGTCGTTCTGCCGGTACAGGAGCCGGGCTCGCAGCATGTGGCGGTCCACGGTCGGCAGGTCGAGCGTGGCGAGCAGGGAGAGCGCCTCCCCGTGACGCCCCCGCCGCGAGATGACATCCACCAGGATCCGCCCCGCTTCCCCGTACCCCGGACACAGCGCGAGCGCCGCCCGTGCGTGTTCGTCCGCCCGGTCGAGCCGCTTCGCCTCGAAGGCGAGGCGCGCCTGCTCGGTCCGCGCCACCACCACCATCGTCACCAGGCCGCCCCGGGCGATCCGCCGGACCTCGGCGTCCCGATGCTCGAGCAGCCGAAGCAGCGGCGGACGGCGCTGCTCCTCGGGCCAGCGGGCGACGGCCGCGGCCACGAGCCGGGCCACCTCCGGCCGCGGCCGCTCCATGAGCCGCATCACGTCCGCGGGGTGGCGCCGACCGACGGCTGCCAGGACGTGAACGACCTCCCCCCGCAGCTCCGGGCGCGAGATGCCG
>JBDLIY010000107.1:0-10265 GCA_039714635.1 Planctomycetota bacterium | reverse complement strand
CGAACGCCGCGACACCCGCCCCCCACGCCATCCCGAACACCGGGACGAGCACGAAGCCCGCGGCGAGGGACCCGGCCACCGCGCCGATCGTGTTGACCGCGTAGACGAGGCCGACCCGGGCACCGACTTCCCCCAGGCGGCCGGTGGCCATCCGCACGACCGCCGGGAAGATGCCGCCCATCACGAGTGCCGGCGGGAAGAGCATGAGGAACGAGACGAGGAAGACGCTCACCGCGTACTGCGTCCGCCACGACTCGGAGACCGCGAACGCCGTCGTCTTCGCCCAGCGCGTGATCTCGTAGTTGCCGCTCATCGCGGCGAGCACGCCGGCGGAGACGAGGGCGGACAGGAGGAAGAGCACCCCGATGTAGCCGCGGAGGCGGTGGATCCGGTTGACGAGCCGGCCGGAGACGAGCGCCCCGATCGCGAGCCCCGCCAGGAACGTCGTCAGCATCGCCGAGAACGCCCAGGTGAAGCCCTCGAGGAAGAAGGTGAGCATCCGCGTCCACAGGACTTCGGACGCGAGCGAGAGGAACCCGGCCGCGAACGCCGCCGCGAGCGCGATCCCCGCCGGGCCCGGGCCGGGCGCGGTTTCGGCGGGCTCCTCCGCCGGTGCCGCTTCGCCCCGTCGGGAGATGAGGATCGCCGCGAACGCCACCAGCCCGTTCACCGCGGCCGCCAGCCGGGTGGAGCCGAAGACGCCGACCGCCTCGATCAGCACGAAGCCGGAGAGGAACGTTCCCGCCACCGCGCCGACCGTGTTCAGGCCGTAGAGCAGGCCGATCCGCCCGCCGAGGCCGTCGAGGGAGCGGACGACGAACCGGGCGAGGATCGGCAGCGTCCCGCCCATCAGCGTCGTGGGGATCAGCAGGACGAGGAAGCAGAGGGCGAAGCCCGCCGCGCGGCCGCCGATGCCGACAGCCACGACGTTCGCCGCGTCGAGGAGGAACGGGAAGACGAGCGCCAGGCCGGCGATCGCCGCCTCCAGCACGCCGTAGAGGAGCAGAGGGCGCCGGGCGCGGTCGGCGATCCGGCCGAAGAGCTTCGCGCCGAGCGCGAGGCCCGTCATCCAGGCCGCCAGGATCAGCGAGACGGCGATCGTGGTCCCGCCGAGGAGGAGGACGAGGCGCCGGGTCCACGCGACCTCGTAGACGAGGGCGGTGGCTCCGGAAAGGAGGAACAGGAGATAGACGGTGGCGCGCGTCATGGAGATTTCCGGGCCGATTCTTCCCAAATCGCCCGGAATGCCGAGGATAAAGGGTGCCTTGTCACGAGCCGGTGAGTGGCACAACGCTGACAGGCGCCCGTTTTTCACAGCCATGAAAAAGCGGCGCCTGTCAGCAGTGTTTCACATCCGTGAAAAAGTGGCGCCTGTCAGCAGTGTTTCAGAAACCCCCGGCAGGGGGATGGGTTTCAACCGGGTGAGCCGGATGGGAAAAGAGCTGGACGCCGACACCGAGCTGATGCTCGAAGTGCGGGATGGCGACGACGAAGCGTTCGCCACGCTCGTGCGGCGTTACCAGTCGCGAGTCGTCGGACTGGCGTATCGGTACATCGGCGACCGGGAATCGGCGGAGGACCTGGCCCAGGAGGCCTTCCTCCGAGTCTACAAGGCCCGGGAGCGATACGAGCCGCGCGCCAAGTTCTCGACCTGGTTGTACCGGATCGTCGTCAACCTGTGCCTGAACGAGATCCGGTGGCGGAAGGGAAGGCCCGCGATGGCCCTGGCCGTAGCCACGGAGACGTCGAGCAACCTGAACGTCGACGTGACGGACAACGAGCCGGAGCCGATCCAGACGATGCAGGACGCGGAGCTGGCCGAGACGATCCGCGAGATCATCGGCACCCTCCCCGAAAACCAGCGCATCGCCATCCTGCTCAACAAGTACGAAGGGCTCTCCTACATCGAAGTGGCGGAGTCCATGGAGCTCTCGGTGATGGCGGTGAAGAGCCTCCTCACCCGCGCGCGGGTGAAGATCAAGGAGAAGCTCGCGCCGTTCCTCCGCGAGGAGTCTCGCGATGCGGTCTGAGAACGACTGTCACAAGATCAGGGAACAGCTGGTGGCCTACCTCGACGGCGAACTCGACGCCGCCGAGCGCGAGGTCGTCGACATCCACCTGGCGGGCTGCACCGCCTGCCGGCGGGAAATGGACGGATTCGAGTCGACCGACGACCTCCTCGGAAGCCTCGGCGGCGCGATCGTCCCGGAGCGCGACCTCGCGGCCGCGGTCCTGAAGCAGGCGAAGGAGGGCGACCCGTGGTGCCGCCACATCCGCCGCGAGCTCGTCGCCTTCTCGGACGGCGAGCTGGACGCGGACGCCGCGCGGCCGATCGAGGAGCACCTCTCGCAGTGCGAGGAGTGCCGCGCCGAGCGGGATCTCGTGGTCGCCAGCGGCGACGCCCTCGCCGCCTGGACGATCCCGGAGTTCACCGGCGACCTCGTCCCGCGCGTCCGGCCGTCCGGGACGACGAAGACGGGGCGCGGCATCCTGCGCCGGCTGGTGCCCGCGCTGGCCGCGGCGTGCGTGGTCGTGATCGCCAGCGTGGCCGTCCTCATCGGGACCGGCGGACCGGAAACCCCTCTCGTCCTGAACGGCAACCTCGCCGACTACGAGGCGGCGGCCGTCAAGGCCGGGGTCGGTCCCGACCTGATCACCGACGAAAACCTCCATCTCGTCATGAACCAGGACTGGCTCGAGGCGGTCCCCGACCTCAACGAATTCGGCCTGCTCGCGGAGGGTGGAGACTGAGATGGCGAAGCGACTCCCCATCCTCCTGATCGCCGCCCTGCTCTTCCTCCTGTCGGCCCCGTCCATCGCCCGGCCGGACGACGGGGAGGGGAAGGCGAAGGAGGCTTGGGAGAAGCAGCGGGAACAGGAACGGAAGGAGCGCCAGAAGAAGCTCATGGAAGCGCTCAAGGGGAAGTCGCCCCAGGAGCGGGAGGAGATCCTCAAGAAGCTGAAGGAGCTCGAGCGCAAGGCGATGCGCGACCGGCTCCGCGAGAGGTACCGGCTGTACAAGGAGTTCAAGGATCGGCTCCTGAGGACCCTCGACGAACCCACCCGCGACCGCTTCGACAAGCTCTCCCCCGACAAACAGCGCGCCCTGCTGTTCCACTGCATGCGCCGCGTCTGGACGGTCGGCCGGGAGCGGTTCGAGAAGTCCCTCACGGACGATGAGAGGAAGAGCCTCGAGGGTCTGTCGCGACGGGACCGCCGGAAGCTCTTCTTCGAGATCACGGACCGGCGCGTCCGTGACGGCCTGACGCTCGCGGCGAGAGAGGAACTCGAGGCCCTGCCGGAGGCGGAGCGGAAGAAGCGGTTCGCGAAGCACCGCATGGACTACATCCGCGGCCGCATGGTGGCAATCGAGCGCGAAGTGGTCTTCCCCGAGACTGCCGAGCTGTTGCGGAAGCCGGAGAAGGACCTCGAGAAGATCCTGGGGCGGGGCAAGTCCGACCGGCGTCCGCATCACCGCCGGGGCCATCGCTTCCCCGACAAGGAGCTCCACGACCTCCTGCACAAGATCCCCGAGGAGCACCGGAAGGCGGCCGACGAGGAGTTCCTCCGGATCGTCTCGAAGGTCGGCGACGAGAAGGCCCGGAAGAAGGAACTCGAAGAGTTCAAGGCCAGGCTTCGGAAGCTCCTGAAGGACTGATACCCTCCCGGGATGATCCTCGGCACCCTCCAGATGGCCCCCGTCTTCGGTGAACCGGAGACCAACGTCCGCCGCGCCACCGACCTCATCGTCGGCTCCGGCGCCGACCTCGTCGTCCTCCCCGAACTCGTCACGAGCGGCTACCAGTTCGCCGATCGAGACGAGACGCTCTCGCTCGCCGAGCCCGTTCCCGACGGCGCCTCGACGCGGGCGTTCACGGAGCTGGCGCGGGCGGAGAACGTCCTGGTCTGCTTCGGCCTCCCGGAGATCGACGGCGACAAGCTCTACAACACCGCCGTCCTCGTCGGACCCGAGGGGCCGCTCCTCGTCTACCGGAAGAGCCACCTCTTCTGGGACGAGTTCGACATCTTCACGCCCGGCGACCTCGGCTTCCCCGTCGTCGACCTGCCGGCGTTCGGGACGCGCGTCGGCATCGAGATCTGCTTCGACTGGGTCTTCCCGGAGGCGACGCGGCTGCTCGCCCTCGCCGGCGCGGAGGTCGTCCTCCACCCGAGCAACCTCGTGCTGCCCTACTGCCAGCGGGCGATGGTCGCACGGTCGCTCGAGAACGGGGTCTTCACCGTGACGACGAACCGCGTCGGCACGGAGCAGCGGGCGGGGAAGGACGCGCTCGCCTTCACCGGCGGCAGCCAGATCCTCGACGTGAAGGGCGAGAAGCTGGCGGGCTTCGGGCCGGACGAGGAGGGGCTCGCGCTCGCCGGAATCGACCCCGCGACAGCGAGGAACAAGATGCTCACACCCCGCAACGACATCCTCGGCGATCGACGGCCGAACCTCTACGGGCCCCTCGCGGAGACGGCGGAATGACGCGCGCCGCGACGGTCCTCGTGCTGCTCCTCCTGGTCGGCCCCGCGACGGGCCAGGAGAAGAAGAAGCCGGAAGTGAACGACCGGCTCGCCTCGCTGCTCACGCTCGCGAAAGCCGACGCGACGCGGATCCGGGGGCTGCCGTTCACGGCCGGGGTCCCGGTGAAGAAGATCACGCCCGAGGAGTTCCGCGTGCAGGTCCTGCGCGACCTCCACCGGCTGTTCGGGAAGGGCGAGCGGCTGGCGCGGATGGAGCACCTCCTCAAGCGCCTGAAGATCCTGCCCGTCGACACCGGCGTGATCGAACTCGTGGACCGCTTCTTCCCGAAGTCGGTCGCCGCGAACTACGACCCGTTCCGGAAGCGGATCTCGTTCCTGCGCGGCTTTTCGAGCCACTCGATCATGGTCCACGAGCTCGTCCATGCGCTCCAGGACCAGCACTTCAACATAGCGAGGAAGGTGACGGGCGGCCCGGCGGAGTTCGACCGCCTCCTCGCCCTGGGGGCGCTGGCCGAGGGCGACGCCGAGTCCGTGCAGCGCCACTACGACACGAAGGGCGTGCTCGCCCTGACGCCGCTGCCCGCCGTCGAGACCTGGGGCCGGCAGCAGATCGAGAAGTTCCTCGCCCGCGCGACGGACATCCCCCGCGGCGTCGCGCGGCCGTTCATCTTCCAGTACTTCGACGGGATGCTGTTCGTCGAGGCCCTCAAACGGACCGGGAACGCGGGCTACGAGGCCGTGAACCGGGCCTGGGACGACCCGCCGGAGTCCACGGAGCAGGTGCTCCACCCGCGGAAGTACATCGTGCGCGACCGGCCGACGCGGATCCTCCCGATGCGGACGCCGGGCGGACGGAAGATCCTGCTCGAGAACACGCTGGGCGAGCTGGGCGTGGGGATCGTCCTCGAGGCGCACCTGGGGAAGGGCTGGCCGCGGGCCGCGGCGGCGGGCTGGGACGGCGACCGGGTCCTCCTTCTCTCGAACGGCGAGAACGACCCGGTCCTCGCGTGGCTCACGACGTGGGACACGGCGAACGACGCGCGGGAGTTCGCGGCGGCGGCGAAGGAGATGCTCGCGCTCCGGAAGCCGGAGGGCGTCCTCAGCGAGGACGAGGGGTCGGGCATTCTCGTCCGGACCGAGGGTGAGACCGCGCACGCCGTGGTCCACCGCCATCGGGATGTGCTGTTCGTCCTCGGCCTGCCGAAGGGCTCCCTCAGGAGCATCGTCACGGACCTTCTCAGGTCCGCGAAAGTCGAGCTCCGCCCGCACCGTTCCCGCTTCGGATCCTCAGATTGAGAAAAATTCTGATGATCTGCTTGACTGCTCCGGATGTTGTCCTACCTTTCTGTCGCATCGGGAACACCCGCTCTTTGAAACACGGACTCTTTGACTGACAAAGGCAAACCTGTCGGAAGGCAGGGGCGCAAAACTACGGGCCTCAACCCGGTTGGGCAAACCGGGCAGGCAGCCAGTTGCCAAAGCAAAGAGTCGTCGTCTTCCGCCGAAGACAACGACCCGTGTCCGGGCAACTGGGCGCGGGTTTTCTCATTTGGAAACCTTTTCCTCTACCTAGGTGCGGGTCGGGTCCTCACGGATCCGACCTGCGCCGACCAGGGTGACGGTGGGAGGGCGCTCAGCCCCAGAGAGTGGACAGTCGAAGAACCGTGCGACGCATGCGACGGGTGTGACCCAGAACGTAGGAAAAGGGAAGGGGTCGCACGAATGAAGATCATCGATCAGGACGTCCGTGAGGTCTGGCTGGAGTACAAGCAGACGGGCGCCGAAGAACTCCGCAACCAGTTGATCGAGAAGTACCTCCCCCTCGTCCGCTACATCGCGGACCGCCTCCTCGCCACGCTCCCCTCTTTCGTGGAGCTCGACGACCTCCAGAGCATGGGCATCTTCGGCCTGATGGAGGCCATCGACCGCTTCGATCCCGACCGCGGCGTGCAGTTCAAGACCTACTGCATGAACCGCGTCCGGGGAGCCATCCTCGACGAACTCCGCTCCATGGACTGGGTCCCGCGCCTGGTGCGGATCAAGGCGAACAAGATCGAGAAGGCCGTCCAGGCCCTCCAGTCGAAGCTCGGCCGCCAGCCGACCTTCTTCGAACTCTCGGGCGAGCTCGAGATGGACTTCGACGAGTACTACAAGATGGTCGAGGGCGCGAGCGCGACCCTGATCATCTCCCTCTCCGACGAGTGGAACGACGGCGAGGACAACACGGGCAACCGGAAGATCGACCTGCTGAAGGACGAAGGGGGCGACGATCCGTTCCTCGAGATGCACAAGCGCGATCTCAAGGACCTGATCACGAAGACGCTGACCCGCAAAGAGAAGCTGATCATCGTCCTCTACTACTACGAAGGGCTGTCGATGAAGGAGATCGCGGCGATCCTGTCGCTGACGGAGTCGCGGGTCTGCCAGATCCACTCCAAGGTGATCGGTCGCCTGCGCAACCACCTTCGTCGCGCCCGTTGCGATCTCTTCTACTAGGCCGGAACCACACTCACCAACTCCGAACTTGAGGAACGTGGACGAGGCGCCCCGGGATATGGCCCGGGGCGTTCTCGATTCGGGCCCCTGCAGATCCAGGTCAGACCCAGATTGGCGACGGTGCGCGTTTTGCCCTGACTCCGTATGGAGGAGACGTCACCGCTTCACGTACTTGCCGCCGGAGCTCTCGGCCAGGCTCCGCATGAACGACGCGTCGTGGCCGGGGCCCACCCCCACCGTGTGGATCTTCACGCGGCGGAGCGAGTTCCAGCGCTTCACACAGGCCAGGATCTTGTTCGGGTCGAGGATCTCGCCGCGCGTCGGCTGGCCGTCGGACAGGAAGAAGATCGTGTCCGCCCCCACCTCGTAGTTCTTGTCGCGGGAACCCAGCCCCACCAGGTGGAACGCGCGCGACAGCGCCCCGTGGATGTTCGTCGCGCCGACCGCCTCCATCTTCTCGATGAACTTCACCGCGGCCCGCTTGTCCTTCCCCTTCGCCTTCACCATCCCCTTCCGCCAGACGAACACCGCCTGGGCGTAGTTGACGATGTTGAACTCCGCGCCCTCCCCCAGGCCGAGGATCGCGTTCTTGAGCTCGTACTTCGCGACGTCGATCTTCGTCCGGTCCTTGCCCGCCGATTCCGTCATCGAACCGCTGATGTCGATCACGAACAGGATCCGCTTCGACAGCACCCGGATCCCGTAGAACGACGGCACGTTGGGCGGTGGCGGCGCTTCCGGCCGCTCCGCGTCGCCGTCGCCCTCGCCTTCGCCCTCGGGAGCCTTCCCTCCCCCTCCGAACGACCCGCGGTTCGCGTCCCACCATGTCTTCCAGCGGTCGGGGTTGATGCCGAGATCCTGCCCCGTGATCTCCTTCAGCGCCGCCGCGATATCCCCCCGCAGCCGACCGTCCTCCTCGCGCAGCCGCGCGATCAGCGGCTCGACCGCGCGCGGCGAGCGGATCCGCCCCAGCGCAGCGACCGTCGCGGCCCGGATCTGCCACCGCTCGTCGGCGAGGAACGGCAGGAGGTGATCCACCGCCACGTCCCCGCCCTGCAGCGACAGGGCGTCGATCACCACCGGCAGCACGCGCCGGTCCCGCTCCGCCTCGAGCCGCATCAGGAGCAGGCGCGTCGCCCCGAGGGCCTTCGCGTGGCCGAGCCCCTTCGCGTGGAACTTCCGGACGGCCCAGTCGGGGCTCTTCAATGTCCGCCGCTCGAGCGTCTTGAACACCTTCGCCCGGATCCCGTCGGGAAGATCCCCGATCCACTCCCCCAGAGCCTCGGCGGCGAGGTCACGGAGATCGTATTCCGTGTCGATCTCCCCCTGAAGCCGGTCCGCCTGCTGCCGGAGCCGGTTGAACTTCATCATCACGTTCGGATCGACGGGGAACGTGGACGGGGGCGGACGGCCCTCCCGTTTCGCGGCGTCGGCCGCCGCCTTCGCCGCCGCGGCCATCGCTTTCTCCACCGGCTCGAGCGCCTTCAGCACGTCGTCCCGCCCGATGATGAGCCGAAGGACCTCCCGGGCCGTCAGGGCCCGCGCCCACTCGAACGCGTCGAGGACGGCCTCGTCCGCCTTCGTCGCCAGTTCCGCGAGCGCCGCCGCCCGCGTGGATTCCATCTTCCCGGGCTTGAAGTCCGACTTGAAGACCTTGATGGCGTCGGAAGCGCCACCGGCCACGGCTGGCGCCGCGGCGAGGAGAACGGCCAGGACGACGAGTCGGATCGGGCGCATCGAAACCTCCGGTACGGCAGACATCCTAACGCTCATCGCGTCAGAAGGAGTACCGGAGCTTCCGGATCTCCGCCATCGCGGCCTTGCCGTACTTCGAGCGGTCGCGGAGCGACGGATCCCACAGGTCGTGGTCGCACAGCGAGAGCGGCCAGGTCTTCGGGAAGAGCGGCGTCAGCGCCTTCACCCCGCCGAGCGGACGGACCGTCCCGTGCCGCAGTTCCTGTGGCGAGCGGTAACCCATGAGAAGCTGCGTGAACGCCCAGAGCGGCAGGCGGATCTGCGGCAGGTCCTCGCGGCCCTTGATCGTTCTGAGCGACCGGGCGGAATAGCGGACCGGGACCTTCTCGTCCCCCACCGCCAGCACGAAGTCCGTCGGCTCGTCCGGCCCCAGGTTGCCGCGCAGGCGGTAGCCGAACTCCCCGTGCATCGCGTCGAGGCAGCCCTTCACGTCGATGACGCGGATCATCTCCTCGTCGAGCGTGATGTCCCGCGTCGTCCCGCGGATCTGGTGGTATCCACCGAGGTCGAGACACGCGGAGGCGAACGGGTGGGACGCGGCCAGCGGGAAGTGCAGCGCCTTCATCCCCGCCTTCTCCGCGTACGGCGCCGCGTGGGCGAGGATCGTCTCCGCCGCCTCCCGGTTCGCGATCTCCACCTCGGGGATGAACACCGGCGGCTGGCCGTTCCCCTCGGTCACGCTCATCGAGAAGTAGCCGTAGATGCGCTTCTTCGGTCCCTCCACCGCGTAGTGGTGGAAGTTCGGCACGCCGGTGGCGAAGACGCGCGGTCGCAGGTGGCGGTTCTTCGCCATCATCGCGGCGATGGCCTTGGCGTCCTTCGACATCACGTTCCGGACCTTGAGGACCGGCTTCAGCTTCAGCGCCTTCGCGGTCGGGATGTAGACCCGCGGGTGGAAGAAGCAGGGGACGAATTCGTGGACCGGCCAGAGCGCCAGCTCACCGTGGGCGAACGCCAGGTGGTAGCCGGCCTTCGAAAGGTAGCGGCACCAGTCCCCGACCAGGGCGTCGAAGACCTCCCGATCTCCGGTGTGCCGGAACGCGTCCTCCCCCGAGGTGCCGGACACGGCGTGGAGGCGCGCCACCTTGAGCTTCGCGGCGCCGATCTCCCACTCTTCCCGTCGGTGGACGAGGGCGCCCAGGGTCTCGCTGTCGGAGATCAGGAGACGGACGGAGCCGGGCTCGTCCTTCTGCTCGTCCGCGATCGCCTTGATGGCGGGCGAACTCAGCAGCTTGCTCGCGCGCTTGACGTCCTTGCGCGAGACCGCCGCGTCGACCCGGAAGTCAGCTGCCACCTTGCTCATGTACTCGGGCCCATGAACTCACTCTCTCAGCAAAGCGTCCCTTCACCAGTTGCCTGGGGAAGGGACGCGCGCTGCCTCATCCTGAGCTCTCCGGAGAGACTGCCTACTCCTTCTTCTCCTCGTCCCCCTCGCCCTCTTCGGCGGGAGTCTCCTCCTCGGCCTCGGCGGGGACGAACGGCAGGACGATGCCGGCGTCGTCGCGTGAATTTGATCCTCAACGTGTCGT
>JBDLIY010000106.1:0-10356 GCA_039714635.1 Planctomycetota bacterium | reverse complement strand
AAACCGAAGCCTTCGGAGAGGGACGGGTAGGCGAGGACGGCCGCGAGGTTGTAGAGGCGGACGAGGTCCCGATCGGGGACGAAGCCGAGGGGCCGGACGCCGGGGCCGGGCTTCACTTCGTCGGGCGAGACGCCCGCGAGGACGAGGACCGGGGCCGGGTCCATCCGCTCCCGCAGCCGCGCCACCGCGCGGACGAGCACCGGCAGGTTCTTCTTTCGCCGCGCCTTGCCGACGAAGAGCACGACCGGACCGGCGGGCAGGCCGAGCCGGAGGCGCGTCTCCTCGCGCCAGGCGTCGCCGGCCAGGGGCACGAAGATCTCCTCCACGCCGAACGGCAGGACGGAGATCCTCGACTCGGCACCGGGGCAGAGGGAGATCAGGTCCCGCGCGACGGTGAGGCTCGGAACGAAGAGGCGCTCGGCCACTCGGGCGGCGGCGTGGATCCGCAGGCGGTAGCGCAATTCACGGCCCCGGCCCTCGATGCCGGGGTGGCGGAGCCAGGGCATCTCGTGGATCGTCGCGGTGCGGGGCGTCCGGGTGAGCATCGGGATCGCGGCGACCGGGGAGTGCAGGACCTTCACGCCGTCGCGCCGGAGCGCCGCGGCGAGGGCCGTGTCCCGCCAGAGGGCCACGCGGGACGGTCCGCCGATCGGCCTCGCGACGAGCGCCGGGCCGGGCGCGAACGGCAGGTTCACGGGACGGCGGGAGTAGAGCAGCACCGACGGTCCCGCGGGCGCGACGCCCAGCGCGCGCACGAGGCCGGCGGCACCGCGCTCGACGCCCGTCCAGCGCGGCTCTTCCAGGATGCTGATGTCGACGGCGATCCGGTCCACGGCCACAAGGGTAAGACGACGGAAGGCTGAGACCAATTCCCTCCCTACCGGACGTCGGGGTCTGCTAGCCTCGGATGGTTCCCAAGGCGGACGGTGTCAGGAGGAAGAAGATGGCGGCCTACCAGCCGATTCACGCCCCGCGGGGCAGCAAGCTGACGTGCGCGAACTGGCAGATCGAGGCGCCCTACCGGATGATCCAGAACAACCTGGACCCGGCCAACGCCGAGGATCCGGAGAACCTGGTCGTCTACGGCGGCTCCGGCCGCGCGGCCCGCTCCTGGGACGCCTACCACGCCATCCTGCGGACGCTGTCGGGCCTGAAACCGGATGAGACGATGCTCGTCCAGTCGGGCAAGCCGGTCGGCGTCTTCCGGACGCACTCCTGGTCGCCCCGCGTCCTGATCGCGAACTCCCTCCTCGTCCCGAAGTGGGCGAACTGGGACTACTTCCGCGACCTCGAGGACCGCGGCCTGATCATGTTCGGCCAGATGACGGCGGGCTCCTGGATCTACATCGGCACCCAGGGGATCCTCCAGGGGACGTACGAGACGTTCGCGGCGGCCGGCCGCCAGCACTTCGGCGGCAGCCTCGCCGGACGGCTCCTCGTCACCGCGGGGCTCGGCGGGATGGGCGGCGCGCAGCCGCTCTCGGCCAGCTTCGCCGGCGCGACCTCGCTCTCCGCGGAGGTGGACGGCCACCGGATCCAGCGGCGGCTCGAGACGCGCTACCTCGACGAACGGGTCGACGACCTCGACACCGCGATCGACCGCGCGATCGAGGCGAAGGAGAAGAAGGAGGCGGTGTCGATCGGCGTCCACGCGAACGCGGTGGACCTGCTGGCGCGGTTCATCGAAAGGGGCATCGTCCCCGACCTGATCACGGACCAGACCTCGGCCCACGACGAGCTGAACGGCTACGTGCCCCACGGGATCGGGTACGAGGAGGCGCTGGCGCTGCGCGAGAGCGACTCCGAGGAATACATCCGGCGCTCGATGGCGTCGATGGCCGAGCACGTCCGGCACATGCTGACGCTGAAGGACCGCGGCGCGATCTGCTTCGACTACGGGAACAACCTGCGCGGCCAGGCCGAGGTGGCCGGCGTTACGAACGCGTTCGACTTCCCCGGCTTCGTGCCGGCGTACGTCCGGCCGCTGTTCTGCGAGGGCCGCGGCCCCTTCCGCTGGGTGGCGCTCTCCGGCAACCCCGAGGACATCTACAAGACGGACGACGCGGTGCTGCGGCTCTTCCCCGAGGACGAGACGCTCTGCAGCTGGATCCGCCGGGCGCGCGACCGGTTCGAGTTCCAGGGCCTGCCGGCGCGGATCTGCTGGCTCGGCTACGGCCAGCGGGCCCGGTTCGGCCTGGAGCTGAACCGCATGGTCAGGGAGGGCGAACTCGAGGCGCCGATCGTCATCGGCCGCGACCACCTGGACTGCGGCTCCGTCGCCTCGCCGAACCGCGAGACGGAGGCGATGAAGGACGGAACGGACGCGATCGCGGACTGGCCGGTCCTCAACGCGATGCTGAACACGGCGTCGGGCGCGACGTGGACGTCGGTGCACCACGGCGGCGGCGTCGGCATCGGCTACGCGATCCACGCCGGCCAGGTCATCTGCGCGGACGGCACGCCGGAGATGGACGACCGCCTGGACCGCGTCCTCACCAACGACCCGGGCATCGGCGTCGTCCGCCACGCGGACGCCGGCTACGACGAGGCCATCTCGTTCGCGGCGGAGCGCGGGATCCGCGTGCCGATGCAGGAGGGTTAGATGCAGCCGGTCGACCTCCTCGTCACGAACGCCTCCATGGTCCTGACCCTGGACCACGGACGGCCCGGCCCCGTCACCGGGGAAGCGATGCGGGACCTGAAGGCGATCGCCGGCGGCGCGGTGGCGATCGACGGCGGGAAGATCGTCGCAGTCGGCCCGGCGGAGGATCTCACCGCGACGTTCGAGGCGGCCCGCGTCGTCGACGCCGACGGCCACGTCGTCATGCCCGGCTTCGTCGACCCGCACACGCACCTCGTCTTCCCGGCGTTCCGCGAGGACGAGTTCGTGATGCGGTGCCTGGGCAAGTCCTACGAGGAGATCGCGGCGGCGGGCGGCGGGATCCGCAACAGCGCCCGCCGGATGCGGGAGGCCTCCCGGGACGACCTCCTCGCCCGGGCGAAGAACCTGCGCCGCTCGGCGCTCCTCCACGGCACGACGACGATCGAGGCGAAGTCCGGCTACGGGCTCGAGACGGAGGCCGAGATCCTCTCTCTGGAGGTCGCCGGCGAGGTGGATGATCGCGGCGACGTGGTGCGGACGTTCCTCGGCGCCCACGAGGTGCCGGACGAGTACCGGGACGACCGGGAGACCTACATTCGGATCGTGGTCGATCAGATGCTCCCGCGCGTCGTCGACGGCGGCCTCGCGGAGTTCTGCGACGTCTTCTGCGAGGAGGCGGTCTTCACGACCTCCGAGAGCCGCCGGATCCTCGGCGCCGCCGCGGACGCGGGCCTCGGCGTCAAGATGCACGCGGACGAACTCCATCCCACGGGCGGTGCGGAACTGGCCGCCGAACTCGGGGCGATCTCCGCCGACCACCTGATCCGCGTCTCCGACGCCGGCATCGCCGCGATGGCCGAGGCCGGCGTCGTCGCCACGCTGCTGCCCGGGACGAGCTTCTTCCTCGGCATGAAGCACTTCGCGCCGGGCCGGAAGATGATCGACGCGGGCGGCCCGGTCGCGCTGGCGACGGACTGCAACCCCGGTTCGTCGATGACGGAGAACATGCAGTTCATCCTGACCGCGGCGTGTCTCGGCTACGGCTTCACGCCGGAGGAGGCGATCACCGCGGCGACGATCAACGCGGCGCACGCCGTCGGCCGCGGCGACGTGGTCGGCAGCCTGGCGCCCGGCAAGCGCGCGGACCTGCTGGTGCTCGACGTCCCGAACCCGCGACTGATGGCCTATCACCACGGCGTGAACCACGTGCGGACGGTGATCCACCACGGGGAGATCGTGACGTGAGAACCGCGACGCTGCTCTTCGTCCTGTTCCTCCTCTCCCCGGTCCTGGCGGAGGAGGCAAAGAAGCCGGCCGATCCCGTGAAGTCGCTCCCGAAGGCCCTGCAGCCCGGGGCGACGGCGACCTGGGACGGCCGGGGCCCGACCCACACGGTGGACGGGACGGTGACGCTCCGGGTGGCGGCCGGGCACACCGCGGGCACGGTGCTCCTGAGCCTGGAATACGACACCGGCGACCGCGGCGTGCTGACCATGAGGGACCGGCTGACCGCGGTGCTGGACGCCAGGTCGAAGAAGATCCTGACCTTCAAGTTCTCCGTCGGCGGGAAGAAGGACGAGCCGTACCTGAAGGCGAGCCGGCTGTTCATGGAGACGGACCCGAAGAAGAAGCCGGGCCCGGTCCACGAACGCTACACGTGGAAGAAAAAGGGCGAGCCGCCGCGGGTGAAGCGAACGCGGCCGAAGCTCCCGGACGTGTGGTTCCCCGAGCGCCTGGAGCCGTTCCTCGTCCCCCTTCTCGGGGCGACGGAGAAGACGTCGAAGAGCGTCACGCTCGTCAACGAGCTGACCGGAACCGTGATGAAGAAGCCCGCCGTCTGGCGGGGGCTCGGCGAGGGCGCGATGAAGGTCGGGAAGGCGGATGTGCCGTGCCGGATCTTCTCGCGGAAGCGCGGGGACGCGTCGAACCTGCTGTACCTGCGAGCATCGGACTCCGTCGTCGTGAAGTCCTCCGTGCCGCCCATCCGGCTGCGGCCCGCGGGGAAGGAAACCGAGGACGGGGGCAACGGGAAAAAGGACAAGACGAAGTGAAGCGCGAACATCTCATCCACCAGCTTCAGGCCGTCGGCCAGAGTTCGGCGACGCTGCTCGGCCTCTGCCCCCGCGACCGGCTCGAGTTCCTTCCCGGGGAGGGAATGCGGAGCCTCGGCGAGTTGGCCGACCACGCCGCCGCCCAGCCGCTCGTCGACCTTGCGATCCTGCAGGGCACGTCGGCCGAGGTGACGCAGACGATCGAGGAGACGCTGCACACGGGCCGGCCGCAGGAGTGGGTGGACATCTACGAGCGCGGGATCCGGGCCGTCGTGGAGTACTTCGAGTCGATGCCGGAGGACGACTTCGAGACGCGTTCCACACGGGCCCACTACGGCACCGCCCGACCGCAGTCGGTGTGGCTCCTGGACCTCATCACGCACGCCTACCACCACCGCGGCCAGGTCTACGTCTACCTGAAGATGCTCGGCCTGCCGGTCGACGTCGAGCACCTCTACACCTGACGCATCAAAGGCCCCGCTGTCAGGACAGTTGTCGCCTCAGGAGGCCGCCGAAAGGGTGTCATGTCAGGACAGTTGTCGCCTCAGGAGGCCGCCGAAAGGGTGTCAGGACAAAACCACCGCACTTCGCGCCGGATCCCGGAAACGCGGTGAAACGGTCCTGACACCGTTTGATGCGTGAACGCAAAGAGGGCCGCGGGGAGTCTCGCCCCCACGGCCCTCTCGATCGCCCGCGCGTTTCCCGGTACGCCCCCTCTTGCGCGAGTGATCCGCGTCGGCAGACCCGACTACAGGTGCAGGATGATCTCCTGCTTCAGGACGCTGACGCGATTGACGTCGGTGAACGGAATGAACTGCTTCACCGGCTCCACGCCACCGGTCTTGCCGGCGTGCTTGTACTCGGTCATGATCACGAGGTAGTCGAGCCCGCCGCCGGTAACCTTCGCGCGGTAGAACCCGACCTTGATGGTGTGGCCGATCGGTGCGTCCTCGTAGGACTCGGGGTTGGCGACGGTGACCGTCTTCCCCATGAGGGAACGGAGGATGTCGGCGTAGTGCTTCTGCTCGACGGCCGGGGCGGCCGCCTTCTCTTCGGGGGCGTTGTCCATCGAATTGCTCCTTTCCGGCGCATGTCAGCACCGGACATCATGACTTCGGTAAGGGTGGGTCGCTCTTCGTCCTCGAGTCGGCCCGACGCAGGCGCCGAGTCTACCGCAACTGACGGTGACTCCATCCTAACTTGCCGAGGGCCTGGGGCTCCTCCGCGCCGTCCTCCGGAAGAAGGTCCGCTCTCGTCCGCCCTCCGTGTACAACCCGCGGATCATGTCCGACGAACGCAACTACACGCCGTACCAGAAAGGCGTCATCCGCCGCTACTACCAGAACCGGGAGGCGGCCTCGACCCAGCGCCTGGGCGAGATCGTGACGGATCTCTACCTCGCGACGAACGAGAAGAAGGTCGCCCGGCTCTGGGAGCAGGTGGAGAAGCTGCTTTCCACGGCCGGCGCGAACGAGAAGTGGGTCGCCGGCGTCGTTCGGGACCGGAACCTCGAAGCGCTGGCGGAGATCGTCTCGGACCTGTTCTGAGCCGCCGAATCCGGGCCGGGCCTGTCCACATTCCCCTCACGGAAGTAGACTCGAACAGGGGAACCTCCCTCTCGTCCCGCTTCCGGAGGTGTGGTGTGAAACACCGTGCTGCCCTGGCTCTCGCCGCCCTCTGGATCGGCCTCGTCCTCGCCGCCGCCACCGCCGCCCACGCGGCGGGCGAAGAAGAGGCGAAGGACCCGTTCGAGGAGGCGTTCGCCACCTGCCGGAACCACGTGCGCCGGGGCAAGTGGCAGGCCGCCGTCGAGGGCTACCGGAAGCTCCTCGCCGACTTCGAGGGCGATGTCCGGCCGATCCAGCGCGTGCGGATCATCGAAGACGAACTGAAGCTCTGTCGGTTCCGGCTGCAGTATGCGAAACGGGAGATGAAGGATCTGCTCGGCCCCTCGTGCGAGGAGTACAAGAGCGGTGGCCGTGTGCTCCTGGCCTACCCCGGCCCCGTCGGCCCGCAGTGGCAGGATGCGGGCGAGGACGCCTGGCTCCTGGATCTCGAGTTCAAGAACGACTTCGAACTGAACCTCGTCACGACGGGGCTCCTCACGGCCACCCGCAAGGGCTCGCTCGGGAGGAAAGACTCGGTCGTCCCCGTCGGGCAGCTCTCCTTCCTGTTCTGCTTCGACCCCGCCGAAGGCAGCGGCTACTTCGCGGGGCTGGGAGTGAACTTCCAGAACGAGACTCATCGCTGGTCGAACCCGGGGGTCCTCTCGCGCCTCGACGCGGGTGAGAACACGGTCCTCCAGCAGCCGACGGGGATCGGGGACTACCGGATCCACCACATCCGCCTCGTGAGGAAGCGGAAGAAGATCACGCTGGACACCGGACGGTTCAGCCGGATGGGGAAGCCGATCGTCTGGGAGGTCGAGGACTCGAAGCACCGGGAGGGACGCTTCCTGTTCCTCCACGTGCGACCGCAGAGCATCCGGATCAAGGGGGCCCTGACGAAGGAGTGCGTCAACGATCTCCGCGCGGACTCGGAGAGCCAGGCCTTCCTCCGCTGGCTCCGGAGGGGATGGAATCGGTCGGCGAACCTCCCCGAGTGGATGCTGAAGGAACTCGCGGAGCGATCGAGGACCTTCGTCGCCCTGATCCCGTCCGGCGCGGCTCACGAAGACGCGGAGGAGCTCGGCCGCCTCGTCACGGAGGCGCTGTTCGGCGACGAGGAGGTCATCGAGGAGCTCGAGAAGCGGTCCGAGCATATCCACGGCGTCGCGAAGAACTACATCGCGTGCGTGCTCGCCGTCGCGAACGGCGACTATGAGTCGGTCGACGGAGAGCTCACGCGCCTCTCGGAATTCGCCCCCGCGCTGGCGCTCCGTGGAGTGATCCGCCTGATCCGCGGGAAGGCGGAGGAGGCGCGGGCGGACCTCGCGGCGGCGAGGGAGAAGGAGCCCCGCTGCATGCTCGCCTGGTACGGCCTCGTGCAGATGGCCATCGGGGAAGGCGACCTCGCGAAGGCGAGGAGGCTCATCGACGCCGCGGAGAAGGCAGGGGTCCGGTCCCGCCGGCTGACGGAGCTCTCCGGCCTCGTCTACCGCACGATCGCCGGGCCGCTCTGGACGAAGTCCTGGGAGAAGAAGTCCGGCCGCTTCATCGTCCGCACGAACCACAGCGAGAAAACGGCCCGGCGGGTGGCGTATGCGTTGAACACCGCGGTGGAGAGCTACGCGAAGTACTTCTCCCGCGCGAAGGGGATGGGGCCGGCCCCGAAGTCGCGCGTCTACGTCTTCGCGACGAAGGCGGGCTACCTGCGCTACGCCGGAGAGGTCCGGAAGGACCTGGAGGGGAGCGCCGGCGCCTACGATCCGCGGACGAAGGAGCTCGTGCTCTTCGTGCCGGACCAGAACGACGGCTTCGTGCACACCGTCCGCCACGAGGGCTTCCACCAGTTCATCGACGCGACGCTGCCGGAGATCCCCACCTGGTTCAACGAGGGCTGCGCCGAGTACTTCGCGTGCGGGGAGAAGAGCCGGTTCGGCGGTCGGATCACGCCGGGCGCCGTGCGGATGAGGGCGCTCTTCACGCTGCGCAGAGTCTACGCGGCGGACAAGAAGCCGACGCCGCTCACCACGCTCTTCCTCATGAGCCACCGGAAGTTCATGCGCCTGGCGGCGCTCCACTACGCGCAGGGCTGGGCCGTGGTCCACTACCTGCGCGAGGGCGGGGACCGCGAGATGGCGGATGTCTTCGACGACTACGCGAAGGAGCTGCGGGCCGGCGCATCGGCGCGGGAGGCGTACGACCGGGTGCTGGCCCCGGTCGTGAAGGCCCTGGAGCACCGCTACCAGAAGTACGTGAAGCGCCTGATCGCGGAGCACCTCGGGCGCTGACCCTTACGCCTCCACCTTCACGACGATCAGGGTGATGTCGTCCTCCGGCTCCCGGCCGCCGACATGCTCGTTGATGGCGGCGAGGACCCCACGGACGATCGACTCGGAGTCTTCGTCGCGGAGTTCCCTCAGCCGGTCCCGGAACCGCTTCTCTCCCCACAGGTCCTTCACCTCACCCTCGGGAACGGGCACGTGCGCCTCGGGGATCCCGTCCGTGGCGAGGACGAGAAGGTCGCCCGGCTCCAGCCTGCAGGGCTCGGAAACGCGCCAGCCCGACCCGATCCCCATCGCCAGCCCCGCGCCCCGTCCGGGCAGTTGCTCGAAGTCGTCCGCGCCGGCCCGCAGGAGCAGCGGCGCCTCGTGGCCCGCGGAGATGGAGCGCACCGTCCGGTCCTCGGTGTCGAGCGTGGTCACGAGGAGCGTCATGAACTTGCCGGACGGCATCTCCCGCTCCAGTTCCCGGTCGAGGTGTTCGAGGACGCGGCTCGCGTCCGGCTCCCACGTGAGGGACGACCGCAGGCGGGCCCGCGCGTTCAGCATGTAGAGCGCCGCCCCGAGGCCGTGGCCGGTGACGTCGCCCACGACGAGCCCGACCCGGGGCCGCTCGTCCACGAGGTAGTCGAAGTAGTCGCCCCCGGTCTCCTCGCACGGTCTCGACACCCCGTAGATGTCGTAGCCGGGAAGTTCCAGCCGGTTCGGGGGCAGGGCGTCCCTCTGGATCTCCGCGGCGATGGAGAGGCGCTCCTTCAGGCGCTCGGTCTCCAGCGCCTTCTCGTGGAGTCGCGCGTTCTCGATGGCGATGGCCACCGAGTCGGCGAGGGCGGTGAAGAAGCGGAGGTCATCTTCACCGAACTCCCGGTCCCCGGTGGTCCGGCTGTCCACGTAGAGGGCCCCGATCGGCCGTCCGTTCGAAGTCAGGGGGGCGCACATCAGGGTGCGGAGCTTGAGGTCGACGAACGACTGCGACGGATCATAGCCCTGCTGGCCCTGGGCCTGGACTTCGATGAACTCCGGGCGGCCCAGGGCGAGGACCCGGCTGGTCACACAGCGGCTGTACTGCACGGGAAGGGAGAGATGGCTGCGGCCGCGCTCCCGGACGACCCTCGGCACCGCCTCCCCGTCCGTGTCCGGGAGAAAGAGGATGCCGCGCTCGGCCCCGGTCAGGTCCAGCGACCGGTCCACCACGCGGACGAGCACTTCGTCGAGGTCCAGCGTGGAACTGACCTCGGCGATGGTGTCGAGGAGCATCGCCAGACGCTCATCTCGAAATACCGCGTTGTGCCCGTCCGCGTCCATCGTTCCCCCGACAATTCACTCCATCCTCTCCGGGCGGAAAACGCGCCGGGACGTTTCACGGGAAAATTCCACAGAAAGTTTGGTTGACAACTTAACTATTGAGAGTACAACCATACTGTCACCTGAAGAGGAGGTCCGGATGACACCCGATGTGGTTCCGCTGCCCATGAAGATCAAGGACCGGGGACACGAGGCGCTGGTCTCCGTCTGGTGGACGGGAATGCTGATGAAGCGTGCCTTCCGCCGGGCGTTCGGGGACCAGTTCCCGAGCGAGGCGCAATTCAACGCGCTCCGGGCCATCGCCGGCTCTCCCGAGCCCCTCACGCAGACCCGCATCGCCGACAAGCTGATGACGGACAAGGCGAACGTCACCGGGCTCATCGACTCCATGCAGGCGGCGGGCCTCGTCGTGCGCGCGCCCGTCGAGGGCGACCGGCGCAGCAAGCACGTCGTGCTGACGCCCAAGGGAAAGCGCCTCGCCGAGGCGGCGGGCAAGGCCTACCTGGAGAAGGTCC
>JBDLIY010000105.1:0-10509 GCA_039714635.1 Planctomycetota bacterium | reverse complement strand
AGGCGCCTCCCGGGTTGTCGGACGGTTTCTCTTCGTCACAGGCCGCGAACAGCGCGACGGCGAGGAGGAGAGCGAGGGCCCGGAGGCCGTACGAACGCATGCTGCGGGTGAGCGTTTCCAAGTCACTTGACCCTTTCCGGTTGGTTCCTCATTCGAGAATGCGTCATGTTCGCATCTCGTGTCAAGGAACCCGGCCCAGCCCTCCGCGGCCGCCTCCGACGATCACCTCGCCAGGTCGGCGCGGAGCCAGGCCTCCGGCAGTCCCGGCACCGGGACGTAGAACCGGCGGTTCCGCCGCAGGTACTCCTCGACGATCTCGCGCCAGCCGGCGGGGAAGTTGTGCTCCAGGGCGCTCAGGCAGAGGAAGGCCGGCGCCCGATCGGCCAGGCGCTCGCGCAGTTGCGCCGGTTCGAAGGACCGCCGCGCCGGGTCGTCCTCCGGCAACAGCCCGGCGAGGCTCGGGTTCTCGTCCGCCGTCAACCACGTGTGGCCGCGCCGGAAGATCAGGCCCATCTGCGGCGACGCGAGGAACCGCTCGTCCTCCGGCACGCGGTCCAGGATGGCCTGGACCTTCGCCAGCATCTCCGTGGCCGGCTCCTTCCACATCACGACGGTCTCGCGCGCCACGGGGCCGCCGGGGTCGCGCACGTTGAACGGCGTCCTCACGAACTCGTCCGTCGCGAGCTTCAGGCCGAGCCCGACCGCGCCGAGCGTCACCAGGGAGAGCGCCAGGTCGCGGCCTCGGAACCGGAACCGCCGCGGAACGAAGACGGCGAAGGCGGCGAGGGCGGTAAGGACCGGCACGACGTACTGGAGCATGTACGTCCGCAAAAGGAGAGTCGATGCCACCGTTCCCAGGAGGACCCCGATCGCCCCGAGGTGGCGGAAGGGGCCGTCCTCCCGGATCGCCCGGCCGAAGCCCCACAGCCCGAGGACGACGAGCAGGAGGAGGGGGAGGTTCCGAAGGAGCATCGTGAGGACCGTCAGCGCCAGCGGGGACGGCGCCGCGTCGGTCGCGAGCTTGAACCGCGCCATCAGGGCGACCGAGTACCGGAAGTTCTCCGCCGGCGTCGTGCCGGAGAGGGCGTAGAGCCCCAGCACGAGGACCACCGCCGCCGCCGCGCCGGCCACCGTGGCGACGAGCGTCGCCCGCCGGCGGCCCGGGGGGATCGACCCCGCGAGGACGAGGCCCGCCGCGCCGAGGGCGAGGGCCGGGCCGTACTTCGGCGTGATCGCCACCGAGACCAGCGCGAGAGCCGTCGCCGCGCCGGCGCGGAGAGGGCGCGGCCGGGCGAACGCGAGGACGATCGCTCCGACGGCGGGGAGCATCGCGAGGTGGTCGATGGAGAACTCCGCGAGGAACCGGCCGGGGGAGGGCGTGACGAGGATCAGCGTGAACGGCGCCGCGCCCCAGAGGAAGCCCCCGGCGGTCCGCCGGCCGTGAACGGCGAGCAGCCACCCGGCTCCGAGGATCGGGACGAGCATCAGGAAGCGGAGGCCCAGGAAGGTCCCGGCCGTCGCCGGAGCGAGCGCGAGGACCGGCCGCGCCAGCACGTAGCCCGCAACGGGGTAGTTGCACCAGAAGTCGCGGTGGGGGGCGAGGCCCTCCGACATCAGGTACAGGTTGTGGGCGTGGAGGCACTCGTCGTGGAAGGGATAGTGCGTGAGAATCCGCACGACGGCGACGGAGAGCGCCCCGAGGAGGGCGAGGACGGCGAGTCCGACCGCCATCCGGTCGAGCCTCCGCCCGGAATCCGTCATGCCAGTCCGATCGCCTTCCGGATCCCGGCGACCTCCGCCATCAGCTCCTCGATGTCGTCCAGGTACAGCATGTTCGGGCCGTCGGAGAGGGCCTTCTCCGGGTCCTCGTGGACCTCCAGGAAGAACGCGTCCACGCCCGCCGCCGCCGCCGCGCGCACGAGGTAGGGGACCATGTCGCGCTCGCCGCCGGTCCGGTCGCCGAGGCCGCCGGGCTGCTGGACGGAGTGCGTGCCGTCGAAGACGACCGGCGGGCCGAACGCCTGCATCTTCGGGATGCCCCGCACGTCCGTGACGAGGGCGCCGTAGCCGAAGGAGACGCCGCGATCGGTGACGCAGACGTTCTCGTTCCCGGTGGTGGCGATCTTGCCGAGGACGTTCCCCATGTCCCCGGGCGCGAGGAACTGGCCCTTCTTGATGTTGACCGCCTTCCCGCTCTCCCCGGCCGCGACGAGGAGATCGGTCTGGCGGCAGAGGAACGCGGGGATCTGCAGGCAGTCGAGGACCTCCGCCGCCGGGCCGACCTGGGAGACGTCGTGGACGTCGGAGAGCACCGGCAGGCCGGTCTCCTCCTTCGCCCGCGCCAGGACCGCCAGGCCCTCGTCCATGCCGATGCCGCGGAAGGAGCCGATGCTGGAGCGGTTCGCCTTGTCGTAGGAGGCCTTGAAGACGACGCCGATTCCCGTGCGGTCGGCGATCTCCTTCAGGCGGCGCGCGATACGGAGGGGCGTCTCCTCGTCCTCGACGACGCAGGGGCCGGCGATGAGGATCGCCGGGAGGCCGCCACCGAAGCGGACGTCGCCGATCGAGACTTCGCGGGTCTTCGGATTGCGCGTAAGCGTCATGGAACGATGACCTCCAGGGCGTCGGGTTCCGTCTCGATGGTGACCGGGGTGACGCCGCCGGGATCCCCGTCCACCTGGAACGGCACCGGCTCGTCCGACGTCACGACGAGCGTCCGTCCCCGCACGAACTCCGTCTCCCGGAGCCGGGGCAGTGTACCGAGAAGCGCCCCCACGGCCCAACGGACGGAGTCCCGCGCGCCGCCCCGGCGGAACGTGGCGAAGTCGAGGAGCCCGTCGTCGGGCTGCGCGTCCGGGGCGATCCGGAAGATGCCGCCGTAGTCGCGGAAGTTGCAGGCGAAGGCGAGCCGGGCGGGCTGCGGGACGCCGGCGCCGTCGAAGAGGACCGAGAGGCGCGGCCAGCGGTAGTCGCGCAGCGCGTGGAGCACGGGGAGGACGTAGCGGTGGACGCCGAGGTGTCCGCGGCGCGACCGTGCGACTTCCGCGACGACGTGCGCGTCCCACCCGACGCTGACCATGAGGAGGAAGCGGCGACCGTTCACGCGGCCGACGTCGATGCGTCGGCGCCGCCCGGCGAGGACGGTCCGGGCCGCCTCCTCCGGCGAAAACGGCATGCCGGTGGCCCGGGCGAAAACGGAGGCGGTGCCCGCCGGGAACGTGGCGAGGGCCGGCCCGCCCCGCGACAGACCGTTCAGGACTTCGTTCATCGTCCCGTCGCCGCCCACCGCCACCACGACGTCGCAGCCGCGTTCCCCGGCCTCCCGGGCCAGGTCGATCGCGTGGCCGGGCCCCTCCGTGTCCAGCGGAGTCACCTCCGCGCCGCCGGTTCCGAGGGCCCGGAGGAAGGCGGGGACGAGCCGGTGGCGGGAGGAGAGGCCGGAGATCGGGTTGCGGATGACGGCGATCCGCGTGGGGGGAGTCTCGCTCATGTCTGCCCCGAGAGATACACTCATCGCCGACCGGGGTGCCAGTCATGAATCGTTCGGGCTTGCGGTATCACCGGGAGACGGGAGGGAGACGTGCAGTCCAGGCAGTTGGACAGTGAATCGGGTGGGGGGCGGTGGATCCTCGTTCTCGACCGGGGCGAGGAGCTGATCGGGACCGTGACGGAGTTCCTCGCGGAGAAGGACATCCGCGGCGGACTGGTCACCGGCATCGGCGCCCTGATGAACCACACGTTGGGCTACTACAGCCTCGAGGGGCGGGAGTACCTCAAGCGCACCTTTGAGGAGAACATGGAACTCGGGAACCTGACCGGCACCGTCGGGTTCGTGGACGGCAGCCCGTTCCTCCACGCGCACGTGACGGTCTCCGGACCCGAGCTGATCGCCTTCACCGGCCACCTCGTGAAGGGTGAGGTCGCGGTGACCGCGGAACTCATCGTCACCGACTTCGGCGTCGAGCTGCCGCGCGAGGAGGACGACGACATCGGGCTCAAGCTCTTCCGCTGGGAACCGAAGCCGGTTCCGGCGGACGATAACGGCAAGAACGGAAAGAACGGCGAGGAGGAGTAGAGAACCTTGAAGCTGGCGGTTGTGATCCTGTCCGGGGCCGGGGATCGGCCCATCGAGGCGCTCGGGGGCATGACGCCGCTCGAGTCGGCGGACCTGGCGGCCATCGCCTCGCTGGCCGAGCAGGGCCGCGTCGGGGGCGTCCGCACGATCCCCCCCGAGGTCGTGCCCTCCGGCGAGGCGGCCGTCTCCTCCATCCTCGAGGTCGACCCGGCCGCGCACTCGCCCGGGCCCGGGGCCTGCCTCGCCCGTGTCCTCGGGATCGACCTCGGCCCCCGGGACCTCGCCTTCCGGTGCGACCTCGTGAACCTCTTCGAGGGCGCCGTCGTGGACCCCACCGCCGGTCGGATCGGCGGCGAGGAGGCGGAGATCCTCTTCTCGGCGCTGGACGAGGCGCTGGGCTCCGGAGGGCCGGGGACCAGCGTCCGGTTCCTGCCCGGCGACCGCTGGCGCGGCGTGCTCGTGATCCGCGACGGCCAGGCCGAGGGCGTCCGGACGCGTCCCCCGGGGTCGTTCCTGGGGAAGCGCGCGCGGGACCGCGGACCCGTGGGGCCGGGCGCGGACCTGATCCGCAGCCTGATGGACCGCGCGGCGGAGATCCTGCCGAAGCACGACATCAACACCGTCCGCGTGGACCTCGGCGAGAACCCGGCGAACGGGATCTGGGTCTGGGGCGGCGGCCGGCCCGGGAACCTGCCGGAGGAGCCGCCCACGGGATGGGGGACCGTCTCGGCGGTCGGCGTTCACCCGTCGTTCCTCGGTTTCGCCGCCGAGCGGGGCGTGAGGGCGGTCGGCATCGCGCCGGCCTCCCGGCCCGCGGGGAACCTGGAGGAGCTGGGACGCTCCGCGGTCGCGGCGCTGGCGGTCTCCGACACCGTGGTCGTCCACCTCGACGGGGCGATGGAGCACTCCCTGCTCGGGGAGGTGGACGGGAAGGTCCGCTACCTCACCGGCGCGGACGAGTGGGTCGTGAAGCCGCTCGCGGAGGAGTTGGGGATTCTGGGGGGGATTCTGGAGGAAGCTCGGGCGGAAGCTCGGGCGGAGGGCCGCATCCTCGTCGTCGCTTCCCACGTGGCGTCGGTGGAGAAGCGCCGGGTGCTCCGGGACGTCGTCCCGTTCCTCGTCGCCGGGGGGCCTGCCTCCGCGAAGGGGGCCCGCTTCGGTGGGGTGCCCTTCACCGAGGCCGCCGCCGCGGAGGCGGACCTCGTGATCGAGGACGGCACCGGTCTTCTCGGTTTCGCCCGGCGCGCATGAACGACGGCCAGCATGAAAGACGGTGGGCCTGAAAAACCGTTCCGATCCGTCGACGGCCCCGGACGATGAGAGGGGGATGATGGAGGGTCCGATGCAGAGGGAGCCCACCCACGATCCGGAGGCCGCCGCGGCTCGCCTGCGGCGGGAGTTCGAATCCCTCGTGGACCGCATCCGGGCCGTGCAGCGGGATCTCTCGAATCGGGACTTCATCGAGCGGGCTCCCGCGGAGGTCGTGGCCCGGCGACGGGCCGTCTGCGACGAGCTGGTGGAGGCGCTGACCGCCGTGCGTGAACGAATGGAACGCCTGGAGGAGGCTCGAGAGTGACCGCATTCGAGCTGATCGTCTCGTTCGGAGGGGAGAAGACGCGGATCCCCGTCCCGACCGAGCCCGTCCTGATGCTCGTGGGCCGGGACCCGGAGTGCGAGGTCGTCGTCGACGATCCCGGCGTCGACCTCCGCCACCTCGAGGTGTCGATGGTGGGGGGCTCGGTCCGCGTCCGCGACCTCGAGACCCGGAGCGGCACGAAGGTGAACGGCGCCTTCGTCGGCCAGTCGCTCGTGTCCCCGGGGGATGAGATCACGCTCGGAGGCGCGCGGATCTTCGTCGCCGCGGCGAAGGCCCGGCCGGCGAAACCGGCCCCGGGCCGGCCCGCACCGAAGAAGCCCGCCCCCGCGAAGCCGCCGAGAGCCCCCGCCGAACCCAGGCCCGCCGCGGCCCGCCCCCGCCGGAAGAAGTCCGGCGGCGTGTTGTTCCTCGTCGGCGCCGTCGTCCTGATCGCCGTGGGGGCGCTCGCCTTCCTGCTCCTCTCCGAGTCCGGTCGAACGAAGGACGCCGCCGCGGCCTGCCAGAGCGCCTACGCCCTCTGGGAGCGGAAGAGGATCGACGACGCGGAAGCCGGTTTCAGGGCGGTCGTCGACCGCTGGCCCGACACGCCGTCGGCGCCGCGCGCGAAGTCGGCCCTGGAGGAGATCGCCGCCTTCCGGCAGCACCGGGAGGAGGGGCTCGCGGCGCGCGGGAAGCTGCTGAAGCGCTGGGCCGAGCTGACGGAGGAGAAGCTCCGGAAGGAGTGGGACTCCCTCGCGAAGACCTACGAGGGGACCGGCACCTTCGACGACGTGGACGCGGTCTTTGCGAAGCTCGGCCGCCGGTACGAGGAGGAGGAGCGCCGCCGCCTCGACGCCACACGCTCCCAGGCCGGCGAGCTGGCCCGCGCGGGGCGCTACTGGGACGCGATCCTCGCCTGGCACGAATACGCTACGCTCACAACGAACGTCAAACCGGACACGGACGCCGCGGACCGCGAAGTCTCCCGGATCCAGGCGCAGGCGAAGGCCGCGTATCAGGGTCTGGCGCGGCAGGCCGAGGTCCTCATCGAGGCGGAGAAGTTCGACGAGGCGAAGGCCCTGCTCCGGAGCCGCGTCGCCAGCTTCCGCGGGACCCGCCACGCCTTCGACCTCCGCCAGAAGCTCGACCGGGCCGAGGTCCTGGGAAACGTGGAGACCGCGGAGCCGGAGAAGGCCGCCGAGGTCGTCGTCAAGCGCGACGAGTTCCTCCGCGAGGCCGACCGGGCGGAGGCGCTCGTCCAGGGCCGCCGCTACGGCGAGGCCGTCGCCCTCTACCGGAAGACGGCGGAGCGGATCCCCTTCGACGACCTGAAGAAGGAGTTCCTCGGCCGCGCGGCCGACCTCGAGGATTACGCCTTCCTCCTCGACGAGCTCCGATCCCAGATCAACGCCGACCCGGCCCGGTTCCGGAAGATCGAGCTGGGCGCCGGGATCACGGCGAGCGCGCAGTCCGCGAACGCCACGCACATCATCATCAACATCCGCGGCGCGCAGTCGAAGCTGGCCTTCGCCCGCATGGGGGCCGGCCGGATCCTCACGCTTCTCGTCCGCCTCGACCTCGACCCGGCGGGCCGTGTCAAGCTCGCCCGCTTCGCGTTCGAGGCCGGCGACGAGGACGCGGGCCACTCGGCGCTCACGAAGGCCCTCGCGAAGGACGAGAGTCTCTCGGAGCGCGCCTTCGCGATGCTGGCGCGGGCCCGCGGCATCCCGGTCCCCGAGGGCGGCTTCGTCGAGTACCGCGGTCGATGGATGACCCCGACGGAGAAGAAGACGGCGGAGCTGAAGGCCGCCATCGACGACGCGGCGAAGCTCGCGCGCTCGTCGGATACCCGGCGCCGGGACGCGGGGCTCGGCACGCTCCGCAACTTCGGCGAGCCGGCGCGGGAGGCGCTCGTCGCGGCCCTGCAGCACCAGCTCACCGCGAGCGTCGAGGAACTCCGCACGATGTCGGTCGTCCGCGACCCGGCGACGAAGGGGTGGCTCCACGCGGAGATCGAGAAGCGCCGCAAGGCGGCCCTCGTCCTCATCTTCGACGCGCAGAGATATCCGTATCCCTACGGCCCGGACGGCAACAAGGCGGTGCAGGCGGAGGTCGACGGTCTCGTCGCGCGCGTCCGCCAGGTCTGGGTGAACCCGCTCTCCCTGCTCATGGAGAAGTACCCGGAGCTGAAGGAGGTCACGGACCGGGCGTCGTCGTACTCCGAGGAGCTGGCGGGTTTCGGCCACGAACTCGAGGTGCCCTACTCCGAGCTCGTGAAGAGGATGAACGACGCCGTCGGAATCCGGCGGTACGCGCCCGGCGGGACGGAGAAGTCGGCCCGGGAGTGGAACGACGAGGTGCTCGAGTACAACCGCACGATCGACATCGGCGCGGACGATCCGGAGAAGGCCTGCGTCCTCGCGACGAACGAGTACCGGATCATGATGGGCCGTCGCGCGGTGATGATGAACGACAAGCTGCTGAAGTGCGCCCGCGCCCACTCGACGGACATGAAGGAGAACAACTTCTTCGCCCACGACTGCCCGATCCCGGGCCACGAGGCGCACCGGACTCCGGGCCAGCGCGCGAAGATCGCCGGCTACGGCGGCGGCGTGTCGGAGAACATCGCCCGCGGCTCCGAGGACGGCCGGTCGACCTTCCGTCAGTGGTACGGCAGCTCCGGCCACCACCGGAACCTCCTCGGCAAGAATCACACCGAGGTCGGTGTCGGCCGCAACACGGACTTCTGGACGCAGAACTTCGGCAGCCAGAAGAAGAAGGTGGACGCGCCGTCGGGTGGGGGGAAGCGCCCCGACGACCCGAAGCCCGGGCCCGGTCCCGGGGAGCCCGAGCGCCCCGGCCCCGG
Source organism: Planctomycetota bacterium (assembly GCA_039714635.1). Classification (GTDB taxonomy): domain Bacteria; phylum Planctomycetota; class JAJSAM01; order JAJSAM01; family JAJSAM01; genus JBDLIY01. Next base: position 1,992 of record JBDLIY010000105.1, on the reverse strand, counting down.
AGGGCGACGGTGAGCTGGATCGACCGGATCGCCCCGGAGGACGCCGAGGGGCCGCTCGCCCGGGTCTGTGACGAGGCGTTGAAGCGGGCGGGGCGGATCTACGAGATCGTGAAGATCCAGTCTCTGCGCCCCGACATCCTGCAGGCCTGGCTCGCCCACGTGGTGGCGTTCTTCAACGACGCGAACCGGCTGGCCGAATCCCTCTCCGTGGACCCGGAGCCCGCCTGACCGGAACATCGCTGACAGACGTCGGCTTTCACCGGCGTCAGTCGTCGCCGCGCGGCGATCCGATCCGGATCATGCACAGCTGGCCGATTCCCATCCAGGCGAGGAAGCCCGCGAGGACCAGCGTCGCGATCCCCACGAGTCGCTCGATCCGGTTCCTCAGGTCGGCCGCGCCGAGCCGGAGGTCGGAGAGACTCCCGTGGATGGCCTCGAGCTGGGTGTCCGCGACCTCCAGCGCCGGCGCGCGCTTCGCCGGCTGGTCCACGAGGTCCCGGGCGGCGGCCCGGAGTTCTCCGGTGCGCGCCCGCAGCTCCGCCAGCTTGACGCCGTCGTGCCCCAGGGCCTCGAGGACGCCGGCCGCGGCCTCGCCGGCCCGGGCGACGCCTTCGAGCCGGGCCCGGAGGTGGGCCAGCTCGGGCATGGTCATCTCCGCCGTCTTCACCAGAATGTGTTTCCGGGCGGCCTTGATGCGGGGGAGGGCTTCGCCGACGGCTTCCTGAACGCTGTCGAGGACTCCGTCGACGGCTTCGTGGCCGGAATCGACACCGCCGCCGACCTTGCCCTTCGCCCAGAAGGTCCCAACGAAGGAGCCGAGACAGAGGAGGAGCCCGAGAATTCCGAGGATAAGGAGGAGGAAGCGCATACCGGAGGATACCGAGACGGGAACATTCCTTCCATATCCCCGGAACCCGGAGTCGGTCGAGTCCGCACGCCGGATCCTCAGCCTTCCGGAGTGGAAGGAGCTGCAGGGGGAGTAACCGGCCGTCCCGCGTACACCGCCAGCAGCGTCCCGCCGATCGCGCCCGACACCAGCCAGAGGAGAAAGAGCACGCCGAGGATCGGCAGCAGCGAGACGCCGGAGATCGTCAGCCACGCCAGCGCGAACGTCCCGTGGCGGGCGTCGGTACGAAACCGCCGGGCCAGGTTCGTCGCCGCGCCGGTCAGGCCGACCAGCGCGACCACGGTAAAGATCACCCAGAGGATCCCCGCGACCACGGCGATCGCCGGGCTCGCCTTCCCCGCCGTGGCCAACAGGATCAGCAGCACCACGTTCCCGACGCCGAGGACGACGGAGACGACCGGCCGCTCGGAGAGAGTGTCGGCGATCCGGTCCGGGAACTTCGCGAACGCGCGGAAGGCGAGCGCCGCCGGCAGCGCCAGGAGCAGCAGCAGCGCCGGGACGAGCATCAGGCCGGCGAGGTTGTTCCGGTCCTCTTTCGAAAACTCCTCCTCGGCGGCGGCCGCGGCGAGGCCGGGCAGCGCCAGGATGAAGACGACGGCGAGGAGCGTGACGAGAAGTTTCATGACCGCCTCCCGGCGAGCCGCACGCGGCCCGCGGTGATCGCATTCAAAAGGAACAGCCCGAGGACGGCGAGGAGCGCGACCGGCGCCCCCGCCGCGAACGTCGCCGAAGAGAGGGAACCGAAGAAGGCCGCGAGGAGACCGGAGAGCCCGTCCGCGACGCGCGAGGCCGCTTCGGTGGGGGACGCCGGCAGGTCCATGCGCGTCCCGACCTCCGCGCCCACGGTCGAGAGCCCCGGCACCACCGGCACGAGCCCGATCGACAGCCAGCCGGCCAGGACCACCACCGCCGCCGCCGCGAGGCCCAGCGCGAACCGGGACCTCCGCTCCGCCCGGACCCGCGTCACGACGTCCGAGGTCATCGAAGGCGTCCAGGCGAGGACCGGATCGGCCGAGAGAAGGTCGTCCAGGTCCACCAGCCCCGCCCGGTAAGTGGCACAACGCTGACAGGCGTCGATGTGCCGC
>JBDLIY010000104.1:0-10550 GCA_039714635.1 Planctomycetota bacterium | reverse complement strand
GGCGGATGGCGATGCTGTTGTCTGGACCAAGCGTCCTGGTGAAGTGTACTGGGATCACTTGCAGGCCCTTCTTTCGGATCATAGCCGACGTGCTTTGGCTGACCCAGTATATGTTGTCTCGGAGGCCAGCCTGGCATGGAGTGATCTGTGGAGGGTGCTGCGGGTCACTGGGGCTGCGATGGCTCTGGCTAGTGATGACCTGCGGCTCCGGGATAGGACATCCGGTTTGGGCAACGATGTTATCCTGGTTACCGCAGGGTGGGGAAGCGGCGAGGAAGTCTCTGGAGTTGGCTTTCGTTCGTGGCTGTACCCGCACCGACGGGTGCGTTTGTCGGAGCCCATCGTAAGACTCGCGTCGTGTGATTCATCGGGAATCCTGTGTGCCGAACTGAGGCAAGTGCGTGAGAGTGGCGAAGATCGCTTACTTGGCATTCAATGGGCTCGGTCTTCGGAGAAGAGGGTAGGACAGCACTCATCAGGGGAAGGTTCTGTTGAGTCCTGTGAGTTTGTCTTTTTTGGTCTTCTTGTCCCTGCCTTCGGCATTGAGTAGTCCACCTGCCTTCCCCACGGAAGCATCAGGACGGCACAGGCTCGCCCAGGCAAATCGCCCCGTTCCAGCGTCGGGGGGGGCGCTCCGCCAACGCAACCCGCCTTGTCCGAACCGCGTGGAATCGCTACATTCTCGTCCGTGTTTCGGGATCTGCCGACCGAGCAGGGGAACCCGCGGGCACGGGACCTCGATCTTCTGGAGACGGGAGCCCTCCTCCGCGTGATCCACGGGGAGGACCGGGCCGTCCTCGACGCCGTCGAGGGCGCGTTGCCCGACATTGCCCGCGTGGTCGATCTCGCGGCGGCGTCCCTCACCGCCGGGGGCCGGATCGTCTACGCCGGCGCCGGGACGAGCGGCCGGCTGGGCGTCCTCGACGCGTCGGAGTGTCCGCCCACGTTCGGGACGGATCCGGATCGGGTCGTCGCGCTCATCGCCGGCGGTCCGGAGGCCGTCTTCACGGCGCAAGAAGGCGCCGAGGACGACCGCGAGGCCGGAGCGGCGGCCGTGAACGCGCTCGAGGCCGGTCCGGACGACCTGGTCGTCGGAATCGCCGCCAGCGGCGTCACCCCCTACGTCGCCGGCGCGCTCGACGCCGCCCGCGCCACGGGAGCCGGAACGGCCTTCGTCACCTGCGGCGAGCCGTCGGTCGAGGTCGATGTCGTCGTGAAGCTCGCCACCGGTCCCGAAGTCCTCGCCGGGTCGACGCGCATGAAGGCGGGGACCGCGACGAAGCTCACCCTGAACATGATCTCGACGGGCGCGATGGTCCGGACCGGACGGGTCCACGACAACCGGATGGTGGACCTCCGGGCCGGCTCGGCGAAGCTGGCGGCGCGGGCCCGGGCGCTCGTCATGGACCTGGCCGGGGTCGGCGGGGACGAGGCCGAAAACTGGCTCGATCGGGCCGGCGGGGAAGTGAAGACCGCCGTGGCGATGGCGAGGCGGGGCCTGTCCGCCGATGAAGCTAGAGAGCGGCTGGCCGCGGCCGGGGGCTTCCTGAGGACGGTTCTGGAGGATGACGCGTGAACCCGCTGGATCGGCTGTGCGCGGTGAGGGACAAGCGCGAGCGCCTGGTCCTCGGGCTCTCTTCGGGCACCTCCGCGGACGGGATCGACGCCGCGCTGGTCCAGATCCGCGGCAGCGGGATGGAGATCGAGGTCGAGCCCGTCGCCGGGAAGACCTATCCCTACGACCGCCACATCCGGAAGGCGCTGATCGAGATGGGGCGGGCCTCCGCCGACGAGATCTGCCGGATGAACTTCGATGTGGGCGGGTTCTTCGCGGAGCGGGCCCTGGAGTTCATCGAGGAGAACGGCCTCGTCCCCGAGCAGGTCGACCTGATCGGCTCCCACGGGCAGACGATCTATCACATCCCGCGCGCGCCGGGGGCCGTGCCGTCCACGCTCCAGATCGGGGAGCCGGACGTCATCGCCGAGAAGACGCGGATCCCCGTCGTGGCCGACTTCCGCACGCGGGACGTGGCCGCCGGCGGCGACGGCGCGCCGCTGATCCCCTACGTCGACTTCCTCCTGTTCCGTCGGTCGGAGGGGACGGTCGCGCTGCAGAACATCGGCGGGATCGCGAACGTCTCCGTCGTGGGGACGGCGCTGGAGGAGGTCATCGCGTTCGACACCGGGCCGGGGAACATGCCCCTCGATCACGTCGCGAAGGTGATGACGCGCGGCGAGGAGGCCTTCGACCGGGACGGGAAGCGCGCCGCCCACGGCCGCATCGACGAGAACCTGCTCGCCAGCCTTCTCACGCATCCCTTCTTCGGCCGCCGGCCGCCGAAGAGCACCGGCCGGGAGGCGTTCGGGGAGGACTACGTCCTGTCGATCCTGAGGTCGAAGGGCAACCAGAGCATCGCGGACGTCCTGGCGACGATGACCGCGTTCGTCGCGAAGTCGATCTACCGCGCCTACGAGGAGTACGTCTTCCCGAAGACGCTCGTTTCGGAGGTGATCCTCTCCGGCGGCGGCGTGAAGAACCTGACCCTCGTCTCCCACCTGGAACAGTTCTTCCACCCGATTCCGGTCACGAGCATCGCCGACCACGGCTTCGACCCGGACCTGAAGGAGGCGGTGGCGTTCGCCGTGCTGGCGAGCGAGTCCGTCGCCGGCAACCCGAACAACGTCCCCGTGGCCACCGGCGCTCACTGGCCCGTCGTCCTGGGAAAGATCTCGCCTTGAGCGCGTCGCCCCGCGTCCCCGGCGGGATCGTCGTGCCCTCGATCCGCCTCCCGGAGGACTACGGAAGGATCGAGGAGTTCGAGCGGCTGCTCACGGAGGCCGGCGTCGCCGGCTTCATCGTCTACGGCGGGGACGAGGAGCTGACGCCGCCGTTCCTGGCGCGCCTGAGAAAGACCGCCGGCCGACCGATCCTGATCATGGCGGACTACGAGCGCGGGGCGGGACAGCACGTCACCGGCATGCCGGAGCTGCCCCCGATGATGTCGATCGGCGCGACCGGCTCCGCCGAATCCTCCTATATGGCGGGGAAGATCACGGCGCTCTCCGCGCGGGCGGTCGGTGTGAACGTCGTGCTCGCCCCCGTCCTCGACGTCCTCTCCCGCGCGACGAACCCGATCGCCGGCTCCCGCAGCTTCTCCGACGACCCGGACCTGGTGACGCGGCTGGGCCTCGCGTTCATCGAGGGGATCCAGGAGGAGGGCGTGCTGGCGTGCGCGAAGCACTACCCGGGCCACGGCGACACGGCCCTCGACTCCCACGCCGACCTGCCGCGGGTGGACGCGCCGCCGGAGGTTCTCTCGGAGCGGGAGCTCGTTCCGTTCCGCGCCGCCGCGCGGGCCGGCGTCGGCATGATGATGACCGCGCACGCGGTCTATCCGGCGATGGACCCGGCGGGGCCCGCGACGTTCTCGGCGCCGATCGTTTCCGGCCTGCTGAAGGACCGCTGGGGCTACGGCGGGCTGGTGATCACCGACGCGCTGAACATGGAGGGAGCGAAGCGCGGCGGAGCCGCGCCGGAGGTGTCGGCGGTGAACGCCGGCGTCGACCTGCTTCTCTATCCCGAAGACCCGTGGGCGGCGATCGAGACGCTCCGCCGCGCGATGGAGGACGGGACGGTGTCGGAGGAGAGCGTTCGCATGAGCGCCGCGAAGGCCGCGCTCGTCGCCGCCGACCTGGCCTTCGACGCGCCCGTGCGGAAAGAGGTCACCCGCGGGTACGCCTTCGCCGTGGAGCGGATCGCGCGCGAATCCCTCACGGTCGGCGGCGACCCCGACCGCCTCCTCGATCGCCTGGCCGGACGGCCGGGGCGGGTGTGCGGACTGATCGTCGACGACGACGGCTACGAACGCCGGGCGCGGGCGTTCGACGCGCGGCGCGACGACTTCACCGGCGGCGTCCTCCACGTCACGCGCGAGGGGACGGGCTTCGCCGGCGACGTCGCCGAAGTGCTCCGGGAGGCGGACGTCGTCGTGATGGGACTGATGGGGGACGTGAAGGCCTGGAAGGAGCGGACGGGCCTCGGGCCGGAGCTCTCGGGCTTCGCCGGGGAGGTTCTCGCGGAGCACGGGAAGAAGACGCTGGCGGTGGTGTTCGGGACCCCGAGCCTGGTCCTCGACCTGCCCGTCCGCAACGTCGTGTTCGCGTACGGTGACGTTCCCGTGACACGCCGCGCCGCCCTCGACGACCTCTTCGACGGGGGCGCGATGCCGGGCCGCCTGCCGGCCGCGGCGGGCCCCGCCTTCCCCCGCGGGATCGGCAAAGGCGTCTTCCCGACCGGAGGCTGATCCGACGGTCGGTCCGACCCACAGCCCGACCCTCAGATGGACGGTCGACCGCGGGAAACCCTTTCCTCACACGGGTTTTCGGGCGACTCCGAACCGTACCTTTCGCCTTGACGGGTTCAGGCCCGTTGCTAGAATGATCGCAATTCGCCGGACGCCGATTCGGCGGGTGCTAGCCAAGGGCAAGGGCATCTCGCATGCTTCTTCTCCATCCCCGACTGCCGGGGGCTGGAGAGAGTGTTTGAAGGGAGGGCAGGCATGAATCATGGGCCCAGGAATGCGGTTCTCGTCATCGCACTGTTCGCGTTCCTCAGCGGAGGGCTGTTCTTTACCCTCCCGGGGACGGCGCTGGCGGAGGACCGGGCCCAGATCGACGAGCTGTTCGATCAGGCGCAGGATCTCTGGAAGCGGGGCAAGACCGAGGAGTGTGCCGCGGTACTGAAGAAGCTGCTCGCCGCGGACCCCAGTCAGGCGACGGCCTACGACCTTCTGCGGAAGGCCGAACACCAGATGTTCCTCGACCTCCTCAAGGCCGGGGGTGACTCCGAGCTGGCCGCGCGGCGGCTGCTCGATCTGGCCCACCCGGGCGAGATGGACAGGATCAAGGACGACGCCGCGACCCGCGACCTCGCCGAGAAGGCGGTTCACGGGGAAGACCACGGCGTGCGGATGAAGGCGATCCGCCAGCTCATCGCCAACCACGGTGAGTACGGCGTTCCCGCCCTGGTCCCGTACCTCGGCTCGAACGACACGGACGAGCGCGTCTACGCGATCACGGCGCTCGTCGAGCTCGGAGCCGACGCGGTCCTGCCGCTGATCGAGGCCCTCCAGAGCGAGAACTGGCTCGTCCAGCAGAACGCGGCGATCGTCCTCGAGCGAGTCGCGGACATCCGCGCGCTCGGCGGCCTGGTCGCCCTCGCGGCCCACTCCGAGAACGCCTCCGTGAAGGAAGTCGCGGCGAAGGGCGTGGCGACGCTGGCGGCGAAGGCCGGCGACCTGCCCGGAGCCGTGGGTGAGCTCACCCCGGCGAACGCCTACATGGCCCTCGCGACCATGTACTTCACGAAGGACCCGATGGTCCTCAAGAACTACCTCGGCGCCTACTCCATCTGGAGCATGGACGCCGGCAAGCTCGTTTCCCGCGAGGTGCCAAAGTTCCTGTACCACCTCGAGCTGGCCGAGGAGTGCGTCTACGACGCCCTCGACGAGGAGCCGGCCAACATGGACCTCCGCGTCAGGCTGGCCTTCGTCCACTACGCCCAGCTGGGCGTCATGCGGGCGATCGGCAAGGACGCGCTCAGTGACGACCACGTGAAGGCCCTCGCGGAAGGCTACGCGAAGGTCCGCGCCATCACCGCCGCCCAGGGTTGCGACGCTTCCCTCGGCGCCCTGGGGCTCGGCCTGAAGCACAACCTGCCGGAGGCTTCAGTCACCGCCCTCGGCGTCCTGCCGGACATCTGGGACGACCGTAACCTCGAGGCCGGCAACGAGATCGTGGCGGCGCTCGCGTCCGAGGACAAGATCGTCCGCTTCGCGGCGGCGGTCGCCATCCTCAAGATCGCGCCGACGAACGAGTTCGGCGGCTGGGAGCAGGTCGTTCCGATCGCGGCCCAGGCCGCGGACACGGGCAGCGCCCGCATCATCCTTCACATCGAGCCGAACGCGGACGTCCGCGCGGCTTCCGGGAAGGCCATTTCCGACGGCAAGATGTTCCCGATCGGCGAAGCGTCCGGCGCCCGCGGCTTCCGTCGCGCGCTGGAGGTCGGCATCTTCGACGTGATCGTGATCCGCTGGAAGCTCACGGACATGCTCACGACGGCGCTCGTCAATCAGCTCCGCAAGGACTTCCGCACCCAGGCCACCCCGATCCTGATCACCGGGACCGAGGAGGAGTTGGCGGAGGCGAAGGAAGCCCTCGGCACCAAGGTCCAGGGGTACTTCGCTCCGGAGCTCGCGGCCGGCGATGTCGCCGACGCGGCGGCGGGGAGCATGAACGACGACCAGGAGCGCGCGCTGATGATCAGCAAGGCGGCCTGCGACGCCCTCGGCCTGATCGACACGACCAACACGCTCTTCACGAACTTCGGCGAGGCCGAGCAGGCGCTCATCGGCGTGGTCCAGTCCGACAAGCCGGACGACATCCGCCTGGCGGCGCTCGCGACCCTCGGCTCGATGGGTTCGGCGAACGCGGCCGACGCCCTCGTGGCGACCTTCGCGGGCACGGCGAACGCGACGAGTGTCCGCGTGGCGGCGGCGGCGACCCTCGGGCAGATCTTCAAGGGCCAGGCGGCTCCGGCCGCCGTGTTCGACGCTCTCCTCGCCGGCTTCGGCGACGAGGCGGCGGCGGTCCGCGAAGCCTGCGGCGTGGCGCTCGGCGGTCTCGAGCTCACGGGCGAGCAGCGCACCCAGGTCGTGAAGGAGTGGCGGGTGAAGTAGCGACCCGCGAACCAGACGGACTCAACAGGAGGGGCGGCCGATCGGTCGCCCCTTTCTGATTCGTGGCGTGCCCCGGGGTCAGGCCGTCCGGGCGACGGTCAGGTCCACGCCCAGCGGGTTGATGTGCGTCAGGTCGACCTCGCGCAGGTCGGCGCCCGCGAGGTTCGCGCCGCGCAGGTCCGCGCCCTTCAGGCGGGCCTGGCGGAGGATCGCGTCCGTCAGATCGGCGCCCGCCAGATTCGCCAGGGAGAGGTTCGCGCGCCGGAGGTCGGCGTCGAAGGCCTCGATGGCGCCGAGGTTCGCCCCGAACAGGTCCGCTTCCGACAGGTCGGCGCCGAGAAGGAACGCCTTCGTGAGGTTGGCGGAGACGAGCCGCACGCCGAACAGGAAGGCGTTCGTGAGGTCTGTCCGGGTCAGGTTGGCGCGTGTCAGGTCGGCCAGCGCCAGGTCCGCGCCGGCCAGCACGAGGCCGGAGAGGTCCAGGCCGGCGAGATTGGCCCGGCGGAGATCGGCGCCGGTGAGGTCGAATCCGTCGCACGGAATCTGCGATTCGATCCGCTGGCGGAGCACGGCGGCGACGTTGGGCGGGATCACTTTCCCGTCCACCTCCGAATGCCAGACGCAGAAGCCGTCCTCGAGCACCGGCGAGAGCGAGCACGGCTGCCCCGCTTCGGGGCCGCGTGTCCAGACGTAGCCGCAGGTCCCGCTCACAGTCCCAGGCTCCGGATGACCTTGTGGACGTCCCGCTCGAAGGGCTCCGCCATCGGCGGCGGAACCGGGAAGGTCCAGTCGAGGGTGGGCAGGGGCTCCTTGCGTCCTTCGCCCTCCAGGCGCGTCAGGTGGGCGTCGACGGCGCGGCCCCAGCGCTGCTTCAGGTCCTTGAGGAGCGAGCGATCGCGGACCAGGCCCGCCGCCGCCTTGAGCAGCTGTTCCTTCAGCGCCATCAGTTCGGCCTCGATCGCCACGAGCGTGAGCTCGGTGGAGGGTTCGCGGACGATGGGTTCCGCCGGCCGGCCCGAGAGGTTGTCGATCAGGTCCCGGTACCGGGAGGAGCGCAGCGCCAGTTTCTGCCGACGCCGGCCGTCCTCATCCTCGGTGAGCCGACGGTTCTCCGCCTCGCACTCGGCCAGGCGCAACTGCGCCTTCTCGATCCAGGGATTCGGGGCATCGGGGGTCTCCGACATGGAGCCAGAGTATAGCCCGACCTTCTCACCAGGCTGCGCGGTTTACGCCGGTCCTCGCGGCCCGGGGCTGCGTTGAGGCTCGTCGTCGACCCAGCCGGGTCGACTCCTCGCCCCGCCTTGCCCCGAACCACGTTGCCTCGGCGCAAACACGGGGAGTGGTTCCGAGCGAAGCTCAATGTCGCTCGCAAGGCTGCGCCGCTGCTTGTCCCTGACCAGGTTCGCGCACATCCCGATGAGCAGGTCGGGCAAGCCATTCGCCCGAACCGTCCTTCCCAAAAGGAGATCGGGCTCTTCCCGGACTCCGTCCACCGGGTTTTTGGCACGCGCTTTGTAAATCGCTTTCCCGTCAAGCCCCCCTCCCGACGCACCGAAGAATCCCGACATCGAGACGTGGAAGGGCTATCGGTTTCACCCCCGACATGTTGGGTGAAAGCCCTGGAAAGGACCGGAAGCCGATGCTAGCATGATCGGTCCGGTCGACCGCTCGCATGGACGGACGGGTCAAGCTGGTTCTGGCGCTGATGGCGCTGGTCGTGGCCCTCATCGTGGGCCTGGCCGCGCTCATCGAAACGGACGCGGAGGCGATCCGGCGGGTCACGAATGACTGCCGCAGAGCCTTCCTCGACGGCGACGTCGAGGAGATCCTCGTCCACCTGGCCAGCGAGGCAGAGTACGTCGAGCGAGGACGGAAGGAACCGCTCGCTTCCTCTGTTCGGGAGCGGGTCAAGCAGGAGAGGCGACGCATCAAGGGCATCAGCCTCCGCCTGCGGGACGATATCGAGGTCGACGGGGATGTCGCGCACGCGACCTGGCAGGGTTTCGTCAGGATGCGGCCCCGGGAGCGGATCCCGGCCGGGCGCTTCGTCGTGCGGGTCGAGTACCGCCGGGAGTCGGACGCCTGGAAGGTCCGACGGGTGGAACTGTCCACCCCCTGAGCGGTCGGTGCCCCGGTTACTCGGGAGATGTGTATGGGACGGAAGAAGGCCTGTTTCGGCCGGGAAGACTACGTCTGTCTCACCAAGGACTGTCCCTACATGAACGACTGCATCCAGGCCGTATGGGAGAAGAAGGTCTCCGGCCTGATGCGTTTTTCGAAGGATGGCCGGACCGTTTCAGAACTGAAGGGCAAGGTACTGAAGGGGGCGCGGAAGTAGACCCGGTGTTCCGGGCCCCTACTTCCCGTCCGCATCCTTCTCCGGGCTGAGCGTCCGGAGGAGTTCCTTCGCGGCGGTCCGCACCGCCTCGTCCCCGTCACCTTCCGAGATTCCCCGGAGCGTCCTGCGACTCTCCCCGGACCCCTCCGCCGCGACCACCCCCAGGGCCGCGAGCCGGACGCGACGGTCATTGCCCGCGTTCGCCAGCACCGCGAGAGCCTTCCGGTGGGCCCCCTCCGTCTTCAGGGGACGCAGCGCGCGCACCGCGGCCGCCCGGATTTCCGGCTCCTCCGCCCGGTCGATCAGCCCCGAGAGGCGGCCCAGCGTCTCGCCGGGATCCTCGTGGCGCGCGTACGCCTCCACGAGTTTCGCGCGGTCTGCCGCCGGGATCGCCGGGTCCTCGATGAGCCGGCCGACGACGCGGTTGTCCCCCTCGTTCCCGGCCCGCAGGCCGTCGATGGCGGCCTGCCGCAGGCCCGCGGACGGGGAGCGGGCCAGTTCGTAGAGGCGCTCGTCGATGGCCCGGTCCCGGGCGCGGCTCGGCCCGAGGACACGGATCAGGGTGCCGAGGACGGCGGGATCGCGTTCCGCCGCCGCCGCTTCGAGGAGCCGGGTCCGCAGCGATTCGTCCTCGATGACGCCCGCCCGCACGGACAGGGTCCGGGTCGCCTTCACCTCGGCGTGATCCTTCCCCGGGACGTGGCCGAGCGCCGCGCCGGCCGCGCGCCGGACGGCCGCGCTGCCGCTCTCCCGCAGCTCGCCAAAGAGCCGGTCCCGGACCACGGAGTCGCCGTTGGCGCCGGCCAGAGCGAGCAGCAGGGCGATCCGATGGCCCTCCTTCGTGACGTTCGGCAACCGCGTCAGGATGGCCGACGCCTGGCGCGGGTTCTCCTCGAGGGCCGCCCACACGCGCTCGAGACGGATCTGGCTCGGCGCCGTGAGCAGGGACGGGAGGAGCATCGCCACACCGGGCTTCACGGCCGTGGGGCGGACCGGCTTCACGGGGCCCGGGGCCTTCTTCGGCTCCGCCGTCTCCGGTTGCGTCGGCACGGAGGGCGGCTTCGTCTCCGGCTCGTCCGGGACAGGGGCCGCGCCGATCTCCACCGGATCCTCCTCGATCACCGGCGCGTCGCCGTCGGAGAGGAGCACCAGGAGCCCGAGCCCCGCCAGCACCACGACGAGGCCGAGCGCGAGCTTCGAAGCGGGGAGGGAGCGGGCCGCCGGTTCCGTCGGCGGAGGAGGAGCGCCCAGGAGTTCCGCGTCGGGCTGGACGACACCCGCGAACCGCCGGAGTCGGTCGTCCTCGTCGCTCCCGCCCCCGAAGCGGACCTCCCTCGCGAAGAGCGTCCGCGCCCCGGCGAGCGTCGTCTCGATCTCGTCCGTCTCCACGCCGAGAAGGCGCGCGACCCGGGCCGCCGGGAGCTCGAGGACCTCAGCGAGGAGCAGGGGAACGCGGTAGCGGACGGGAAGGCGGT
>JBDLIY010000103.1:0-10590 GCA_039714635.1 Planctomycetota bacterium | reverse complement strand
TACCGAGCGCCCTCGAAGGTCTTCGTGATCGAGACGAAAGGACGGATCGCCTCCCCCCGCCTCTCGCGGACCGAGTCGAGAAACTCCCGCGGACTCTGGTCCCGGCGCCGCCGGTGGCCGTGGCGGCCGAGGACGCGCAGCGCGGCCTCGTAGAAGTCCACCGGCTCGGTGGACGGAGTCGGTCCCGCCCGTTGACTCGCGGGGCCCCCCGGCCCGGTCCGCCGCACGGAAAGGACCACGCGGTGGAGCAGCAGGGTCACCGCCGCCGCGACGGCCAGCGCAAGAAGCGGCGGCGGGAACGGCCGGTGCGGACGGCCCGGCCCGAACCCCTCGCGCACCATGAAGTCGATCGCGCGCACGCCGCCGGAGAGGGCCTCGCTCCGTTCCTCGGGGCCAAACTCCGTGAACAGCGTGGCGATCCTGGAAGCGATCCCCGGCGTGAGGGACTCCGCGGCCCGACCCGGCACGCGCGACGCGCCGACGCTCACCGCGTTGCCGTCCGGCGGAGTGGGGTCGAGGCGCACCCAGCCCCGGCCCGTGACGTAAGCCTCCACCCAGGCGTGCGCGTCGTTCAGACGAAGGTAGTACTCCTCGCGCCCTTCGATCCACAGCCCGCCGCGGTACCCCGCCACCAGCCGGCTGGGGGTTCCCGTGGCGCGCAGCATCATCGCGAGCGCCGTCGCGAAGTACTCGCAGTGGCCCGCCTTCGTGACGAACAGGAAGTCGTGGACGGGACGGCCCGAGGGCCACGGCCGGAAGCTCAGCGTGTAATCGCAGTTCTCCCCCAGCCACCGCGCAAGGCGCGCGGCGCGGTCCAGCGGGTGGCCCTTCCCCGCCACCTCGACCGCGAGGGCGGACAGGCGCGTCGTGCCCTCCGGCAACGCCAGGTGGCGCGCCCGTTCGGCGGGCGTGAGATCCGCCTCCGTCGCGGGGCGGTTCTCCACGAAGGAAACGAGAGAGGACATCTCGTAGGAGAGCACGGCCCCGGGGACATCCGGGGCGAGGTAGGTGCCGCCCGCCACGGCGAGCACCCGCGGCAGGCCTTCGTGCAGGCGGACGCTCGTCACCGTCCCCAGGCACGGCAGGGCCCGCGCGAACGTCTCCTTCAACCGGAACCGCTGGCGGATCAGGCGGGTTCCGGCGCGCCGCTCCGCTTTGGCCAGGGGGATCTCCGCCGGCAGCCGCTCCGTCGTGAGCCAGCGCTCACCGCCCGGCGGCGATGCGTTGCGGTGCCAACGCCGTCCGTCGAAGGTGTCGAAGACCGCGCCGCGGAAGTAGAGCGGCCCGTTCGCGCGGACGGTGCGCCGCCCCTCCGTGATCCGAACCGAAAACGCCTCCCGCAGCACCTCCTTGATCCGCCCGACGTCACCGAGGGACACCCGGTCCGAGAAGCCGGTGATCGACGCCCCGCGCGTGGTCGAAGCGCTGCCCGCCCGAAGCTCCTCCGACGCCGCGGGATCGGTCTCCCGGCGCCTCTCCTCCTGCTCGAGGAAGCGACGGCCCCGCGGGAGGATCACGAAGAAGAGGACCCCGATGGCGACGATGCCCAGGGACAGCAGCGCCGGTTGCGCCACGAACCCCATCCTCGCCCGGAGCCCCGCCGACCCTCGCGGCCGCGCGGTGAAGATCCGCACGTTCGGCCCCTCGGGCAGTCCCGCCGCCGCGACGCGGAGCGCCGAGAGGACTCCGAGGACGACGACGACGAGGAGGATCGGCAGGTAGACCGGATCCCGGGTCAGGAAGGCCGCGAGCCCGGCCTGGCCGACGGCGGTCCCGTTCATCACCATGAGATCCCGCGAGCTCTTCCGGCGGAACGCCCGGGAGAGTTGCGCCACGGCGAGCACCGGCCCCAGCGTGGCCAGCGACGTCGACTCGAACCCGAAATGGGTCACGGAGAGCCCGACGATGCTCGTCACGATCAGGACGTCGGCGGCACGGGCGATGGCCGCCGGCAGGCGGACGTCCGTCCGGCGCTCGACGACGGACCAGACGACGAGCATGGCCGCCGCGGTGAGAAGGAGCCCGGTCCGGCCGCCGGCCGTCGGGAGGAGCGCCACGGTTCCGCAGACGCACAGAGCGAGCGTGACCGGAGGCAGGCGGTCCCGACTCATGCGCCCCTCCGCCGGAACAGCCGCTGCGTCTCCGGCGCGCGCGCGCTGACCGGGTGGATCCGACAGCCGGGCGCCGCGTCCGACCGGACCCGGATCTCGCCCGGAGCGATGAGGAGGACGTCCATGCCGGAGAGGCGTCTCGGCCCGGCGGTCTCGATCATCTGAGCCGGACCGCCCTCGGCGTCGGCCCGCACCGTCGCGAGGTGCTCGAGGCACCGGTGCAGGTCGGAGGCCGAGGACCCCACGCGGGCGGTGAGCCCCGGCGCCGCGAAGAAGAGCGGCCGGCGCTCCCGGTGGAAGTGTCGGACCAGCGAGGCCGCGAGCGTCACCGCCGTCTCGAGGGCGCTGCGGCGCTCCGTGGGAGGGACCCCCGCGAGACTCGTGGCCAGGACCACGGCCACGCGGCCCCGGTTCTCCCGCTCCATCTCGCGGACGACGAGATCTCCCTGACGCGCGGAGACGCGCCAGGCGATGCGCCGCGGATCGTCCCCGGCGCGGTAGTCCCGCAGCGCCCGGAACTCGTCCCCGCCCCTCCGCCGGACCGCGCGCTCCCGGAGCGCCGCGTGTCGGTCCCGGGATCCCGGCAGGTTCTCTCCCGCCACTTCCCGCATCCGCGGATAGACGACGATTCGGGACGGATGGGTCGCGAGCGAACGCTTTTCGAACAGTCGGAACGGAAAGCGCGTGACGAGCAGCGCGTTCGTGATGTTGTAGGCGCCGCGACGACGGATCCGCGCGTTGTAGACGAAGGTCACCCGGCCGCCGGCGGGGATCGTCGGCGCGAAGCAGCGGGACTCGGCCCCGGTGAGGGACGACTGCAGCGCGTCCCGCGCGAGGACACTGCGGATCGGGGTGAAGCGGCGCCGGTTCCGCAGCGTGAGGTGGACGCTGAACGTCTCCCCCGCGATCACGGCCCGGGGAAGGCGCCGCCGGAACTCGATGCCCGCCAGGTTGCGCCCCGCGAAGATGACGGACACGACGAGGACGCCGACGAGGAGGCCGAGGACGAGGAGGACGAAGTTCCGGTCGGTCGCCGTGGACAGGAAGCCGAGCGCGACGAGGCCGACGAGGAAGAAGCGTCCCTCCACCGTCGTGGTGGGCAACCCCATGAGGGCGGAGAACGCCCGCGACGCCATTCGGCTCATGCCCTTCTCCAACGGAATTCAGTCCCGACGGTTCGGTCACAATCGGGTAATCTCGCGACCATGTCCCGCGGGTTCACGCTCTCCGATATCGCCTTCGTGCTCTTGCTCCTCTTCCTGGTCGGCCTCGTCGCCGTTCCCGGCATCCTCGACCGGACGCGCGTCGCCCAGGAGGCCGGCGCCGTCCGGGCGCTCCAGTGGATCGCCGCCGCGCAGGCCCGGTTCCTGAGCCTGCCGGCGAGCGCCGTCGTGGATCGCGACGGGGACGGGC
This sequence comes from Planctomycetota bacterium, assembly GCA_039714635.1. Classification (GTDB taxonomy): domain Bacteria; phylum Planctomycetota; class JAJSAM01; order JAJSAM01; family JAJSAM01; genus JBDLIY01. The sequence continues at coordinate 7,066 of JBDLIY010000103.1, read as the reverse complement.
AGGCCGAGCACGGCTTCCTTCCGGACCTCCTGCGGGAAACGCCCGCCGACGGCGACTGGGGACCACCGCCGCCGTTCATGGGAGCGGTCGACCGCGACATCCTCGAGGTTCCCGGATTCTACGTGACGATCCTCCTTCCTGCCGAGGATGGCGCTCCCCTGATGCTCTCCCGCGCCGATCGGGTGGACGCCGCCGCCGCCGCCCGGACCTTCGCGGCCGTGGCCTGGCCCATGGAGGCCGGCCGGACCGGCTACCGCACCTACTACGTGAATCACTCCCTCATCGTCCACGAGAACCCGAACCGGGAGAATCAGGGGGGGGAGAATCAGGGGGGGGAGAATCAGAAGGGGGAGACGAACCTCTCCGGGCCGATGCTGCCGGTGCTTCCGTCTCCCGTCCTCTTCACGTCAAACGCCCGCACGGGCGCCATCGTGCCGCCGCCCGCGCTCTCGCCGCCGTGGACCATGTTCCTCCGGCGCGACCAGGAGAAGCTCCTCGCGAAGCGCCTCGGGAGGACGGTGACCCGCTCTTCGGAGGAGTGAGGGCAGGCCCGGGGCCGCTTGGAGAGAGAAGCCCGGCCATCCCGTCGGGACTCGCTGGCTGCAAGGTCATCACCCTCCAGGCCGACCGGATCGAACTCCGCCGCAAACGCTGGCGGTTCCGGCCTTCCGCGCCCGCTCACGAATCCCGGCGCACGCCACCTTGCAGACAAAGGTGCTCTGCCCGGGCGAATCGGCGTCGGTCCGGGTGATGAAGGCCGGGAGCCGAACCTGCCTCCGACGGGGAGCGGGGCTCGCCCATCGGTGGCCTCCGCATCGCCTGCCCCTCGGAAAGGCATCGGTGGACGTAACGAGAACAGCCGACGATCTTCGTTTCCCAGGCCCGCCGGCAGGAAATCGAACGGGCCTGATCCAGAGTCAGGAGGACGAGTTCCTCACAGGCTCTCAGTGCACGAGAACGATCTCGACCCGCCGGTTCCGGGCCTTGCCCTCACGGGTGGCGTTCGACGCGATCGGGATTTCCTCTCCGAAGCCGCGGGTCGAGACCTTCGACCGGGACCAGCCGAGCGCCGTGACGAACTGCTCTGCCACGGCCGCCGCCCGAGCCTGCGACAGCTCGTGGTTGCCCGACCACTTCGACTTCCGGATGGGGTCCGAGTCGGTGTGGCCGTCGAGCCGCAGGCGGACGTCCGGGCAGATGTCCCGGAGGACCGGATTGAGCTTCGACAGGCGATCCTTCGCGCCCTTCATGAGGTCCGCCCGACCGGCGCCGAACGAAACCTTGCCGGAGAGAATGATGCACGTCTCGCCTTCCGACGTCGTCGACACCTCGAGATCCGTGAGCCCCGCCCCGCGGAGGGCGTTCGTCAGGCGCTCGCGGTCGATGCACGCCGGGCAGCCACCGGTGATCTCCGGCTCGGTTGTGGCCCCGGACGCCGGCGCGACCGGTTCCCCCTCCCCCGTGAAGGAATCGACCCGGCCGCGCATCTCGGCGAGCTGTTTCTTGAGCGACTGGTGCTTCTCGCTCATCGCCTCCATCTCCTTTTCGGAAGGCCCGATGGCCGGCTCCTGGGACGGCGTCTCCCAGGAGGCCACCGTGCTTTGCGGCTCCTCCCGGGGCTGGAAGTGCTGGCAGCCGGCGAAGGCGACGAGACAGAGGAGGACGGGAAGGACGACGAAGAGGCGGTTCAGCATGGCGACTACCCTCGACTTCTGTGAACTCGGCGGACGTCGTGAGTCTACGAATCGCAGGGTGGGCCGTCAAGCCAAGACCGCGAAATATGGTGGCTCAACGGGCTTTTTCCCCCATCAGTAGCGCCTGTACCCTACCCGGCCTCGCTCGTCACCGGGTTCTCGAGCACGCCGATCCCGTCGATCGCGACCGACACGGTGTCCCCGGGCCGGATCGGCCCCACGCCGTCCGGGGTCCCGGTCAGGATCAGGTCCCCCTTCGCCAGGCGGACGAGCCGCGAAGCCGCCGCCACGATCTCAGCCACCGGCCAGAGGAGATCCGCCACGGGGGCCTCCTGCCGAACCTCGCCGTTGACGCGCACGGTCAGCGAAAGCTCCGCCGGGTCGTCGATCCGCTCCCGCGGGACGATCCCCGGCCCCAGCGGCAGGAAGGTGTCGCGCGACTTCGCGGAGAGCCAGGGCCATCCCTTCTTCTTCGACTCGCCCTGGAGGGTCCGCGCGGTGACGTCGTTCGCGATCGTGTAACCCCACACGTGCTGCATCGCGGCTCCGGCGGGGATGTCCTTCCCGCCGTTCCCGATGACGAGGGCCAGTTCGCCCTCGTGGTGCACCTCGCCGGGGACGTCGGACGGAATCACGATCGGCTGCTCGTGGCCCGTCAGCGAGTTCGCCAGCTTCGCGAAGAAGTTCGGCGCCGGCGGCGGCCGGTTGCCCAGCTCCTCCGCGTGCTTGCGGTAGCTCCGCATGAGGCAGAGGATCGAACGCGGCCGGAGGATCGGCGGCGCGAACTCGACCGGCCCGGTGACGACCGGGGAGTTCCGGGGCACGAGAGGCAGCGCTCCCCCCAGGAACGCGTCGAGCGGCGGGCCGGAAAGGGCCAGGAGGCGGTCACCGTCCAGGTAGCCGAGCGAGAGGGCGCCGCCCTCGAGGTAGTTCACGTACATGTCCGGATCGTATCCGGTCCGGCGCCCGGAGTCGCCCGAATGGCGGGCCCTCAGAGATTCTCCACGGTCCGGAATCCCGTGAGGTTGTTGCCGAACGCGGGGTCGTTGAAGTGGCGCGAGGAGACCCTCGCGTACTCCTTCGTGAGCGCGTGGCAGCCGCCCTTCAGGACCAGGAGTTCCCCGGTGCCGTCGAACCACGACCCGGTCCACTCCCAGACGTTTCCGGCCATGTCCATCACGCCGAAGGGCGACGCCCCGTCGGGATACCTCGTCACCGCCGTCGTGCCCCGTTGCTTCGCGGCGCGGGAGTTCAGCCGGCGGACGTCGAAGCGATCCCCCCAGGGCCACGCGAAACCGTCGGTGCCGCCGGCCGCCTTCTCCCACTGCTCCTCCGTGGGCAGGGAGCGGCCCTGCCAGGTGGCGAACGCCCGGGCGTCGAACCAGCTGACCCGCGTGACGGGATGTTCGCGCCGTGCGGGATCCGCGGCGATCGCCGCGAAGCCGTGGGGCTCCTCGTGCCCGGTCTCCTCGAGAAACACGGCGTAGCGCGCCACGGTCACCGGGAAACGGTCCATCCGGAACGGGTCGACGTAGCGGAGATCTCCCGACTCGCCGAAGGGAAACGGTCCGGCCGGCACGAGGACGGACTCTTCGAGCGCGGGACTCAATGGCGTGGATTCGCTCACACCCCCCTATCGGCCTCGCGCGGCGCCAGCCGTAGCCCGTTCGTCTCGTTCCGGCACGGCCAAAACATCCGGATCCCCCGCCGCCGTGCCTATGATAGGCCTTTTCGCACCCAATTCCCTGAGCCAGCGGAGCACATGCGCAACGTCGTCGTCCTCGGATCCACCGGTTCGGTCGGCCGGTCCGCCCTCGATGTGATCGCGTCCTTCCCGGACGCGTTCCGCGTGACCGGTCTGTCCGCGCACCGCTCCGCCGATCTCCTGGTCGAGCAGGCGAAAGAGCTGCGTCCCCCGCGCGTGGCCTGTGTCGATCCCGCCGCCCGCGGCCGGGTCGAGGATCACCTCGGCGGAGACGGCATCGCCGTCCTCGGCGGCACCGGGGGACTCGAGGAGATGGCGCAGGCCCCGGACACCGATGTCGTCCTGAACTCGATCGTCGGCGTCGCCGGCCTCGGCCCCGCCCTCGCGGCGCTCCGGGCCGGCAAGACGCTCGCGGTGGCGAACAAGGAACCGCTGGTGGCCGCGGGGCCGATCATGGCGCGGGAGGCGGCGGCCCACGGCGCCACGATCCTGCCCGTGGACAGCGAGCACTCCGCCATCTTCCAGGCGCTGCGCTCGGGTCGTGCCGGCGAGGTCCGGCGGATCATCCTCACGGCCTCCGGCGGCCCCTTCCGCACGCGGCCGGTCGACACCTTCGCGGACATCACGCCCGAGGAGGCTCTCCGCCACCCGACCTGGAGCATGGGACCGAAGATCACGGTCGACTCGGCGACGATGATGAACAAGGCCCTCGAGGTGATCGAGGCCGTGTCCCTCTTCGCCGTTCCCGCGGAGAAGATCCGGGTCGTCATCCACCCGCAGTCCGTCGTCCACTCCATGGTGGAGTTCCACGACGGCAGCGTGGTGGCGCAGATGGGCCGACCCGACATGCGCCTGCCCGTCCTCTTCGCCCTGTCCTGGCCGGACCGTCTGCCCTGGGACGGGATGGAGTTCGACGTCGCGGACTACTCGACCCTGACGTTCGAGGACCCCGATCCCGACCGCTACCCCGCGCTCGACCTCGGGTTCCGCGCCGCGGGGGAAGGCGGTCTCGCGGGTGCGGTGCTCAACGCCGCGAACGAGCGCGCCGTGGAGGCGTTTCTCGCGGGAGAGATTCCCTTTACCGAGATTCCGCGTCTCTGCGCACACGCGCTTTCCGTACACGAGAGAACGGAAACGCCGAGTCTTGACGACGTGCTCGCGGCCGACCGCCGCGCCCGTCGGGAGGTCGATGAATGCCTGACCCGTTCGTGATGCTCGCCTTTCTCGACAACGTGGCGCACATCCTCGTGGTGGCCCTCGGCATCGGGTTCCTCATCTTCGTGCACGAGTTGGGACACTTCGCCGTCGCGAAGTGGAACAAGGTGCGCGTGGAGGCTTTCAGCCTGGGCTTCGGCCCGGTGATCTGGGGCTTCTGGAAGGGCGAGACCCACTACCGCCTGTCCCTGGTTCCTCTGGGCGGCTACGTGAAAATGGCCGGGGAGACGGCGGCGGACGAACACACGAACGACCCGGCCGAGTTCCTGAACAAGTCCATCCCCGTGCGCGCCGCCGTCCTCGTCGCCGGCGTCGTGATGAACACGGTCATCGGGATCGCGCTGTTCGTCTTCGCCTTCAACATCGGCGTCCCGCTGATCCCGCCGGTCGCGGGCGGCGTCCGCCCGGGCAGCCCGGCGGCCGCCGCCGGGATCCAGGCCGAGGACCGGATCCTCACCGTCGACGGCGCCCCCGTCCTCGACTTCCACGACCTCGTGCAGGAGATCGCCTACGCCGACGGTCCTGTCGACCTCCTCGTCGAGCGGGACGGCGAAGAGGTCCTGATCGAGGGCGTCCAGCCGGTTCGCGACCCGACCCTCAAGATCCAGAGGGTCGGGATCAAGCATCCCTACTCGAAGGGGATCCACGTCGATGCCGGCAGCGCCGCCGAGGAGGCCGGACTGCAGACCGGGGACGTTCTCGTCCGCGTCGGCGGCATTCCCGTCGGCGACGCGATGGCGGCCTTCCGGGCCATGTCCATCGCCGCGAGCCCCGTCGAGTTCGTGCTGTGGCGCGACGGGAGCGAACTCACGCTCGACGTCACGCCCACGTCGGAATCGGCCGGCACCCCCATCGCCGGCGTCCAGCCCATGGTCGACCGCGCGTACGGCTTCGCCCCCGGAAGTCGCTGGGGAGAGATCGGTCTGAAGGAGGGCGATCGATTCGTCTCGGTCAACGGGACGCCCGCCCGTTCGATCCCCCACGCCCGGAGCCTGGCCGGCACCGCGGCGCCCGCGCCGGTCGTCTTCGTCGTGGAGCGCGAAGGAGAGACGGTGACGCTCCCGGCGATCGACGGGGTCGAGACCGCCGTTGCCTGGGTCGAGTTGTTCGACGCCTTCGCCGAGGACCAGGTCAGCCTGAAGACGACGAAGGTGACGCTGGTCGACGACCGCCGCTTCGAGGACGGCAACCCGGCGCGCACCGCCGGCCTGCCGGAAGGCGCGGAGCTCGTAAAGATCGCCGGAAAGCCCGTGAAGCAGTGGAGCGAGGTCCAAAGCGCGATCCACGGCGTCGCCGGGGACGAGCCGGTCGAGTTCACCTTCCGCCTCGGCGAGGGCGAGGAGCAGACGGTCTCCGTCCTCCGCCGCCGCCAGGTTCAGCGCAACTTCGGGGTCGCGTACGCGGAACGCACCGAGATCATCCGGCGCGAGGGACTCGGGGCGGCCGTCGGCGCCGGTCTCCGCCGCTCCGTCGAGACGGGCCTCGGCATCCTGCGGATGCTCGGCGGCATCGTGACGGGCAAGGTCTCCGCCAAGGCGCTCGGCGGGCCGATCGCGATCTCGACCATCTCCTACCGGTCCGCGAAGAAGGACATCATCCACTTCCTCTACTTCCTGGGGATCCTCTCGATCAACCTCGCGATCCTGAACATCCTGCCGATCCCGGTGCTCGACGGCGGCCACCTGCTGTTCCTGGTGATCGAGGCGATCCGGCGCAAGCCGCTCCCCGACCGGGCGATGGCGATGTTCCAGTGGGCGGGATTCCTGTTCCTGATCCTGCTGATGGTCTTCGTCGTGTTCAACGACATCGAGAGGATGCTGGGGTAAGCCCTGGTCGGGCCGGGTCAGCGGGTGCCGGACTTTTCGGCGCCCGGCTCTTCCACCGCCCCCTTCCCGAACAGCTCCTCGAACCCGCGCAGCTTCCGGACGGGCTCGAGGTCCCGGTCGCGATGCGCCCACGAGATCTGGCTGGGGTCCGCGCCATAGCCGGACGCGACGGCCCGCCGGAGGGCCTTCAGGGCCTTGTACGCCTCCCCGGCCCGCGAGAGCGCGCAGGCGAGGTTGTACCAGAGCACCCCGTCCCGCGGCGTCTCCTGCAGGCAGGCCTCGTATTGCGCGGCCGCCTTCTGGAACTCGCCCAGGCGGGCGTAAGCCATCGCCAGCGTCCGTCGCTCCAGCGGGCTGCCGTAGAAATAGCGCCGCAGCAACGCCTCGAGGTACTTCACCCGCTTTCGCAGCGGGCCCTTCCGGCCGAGCTCGGCGCAGGCCACCGCCACCGCCAGCTTCGGCGTCTTTCCGTCGTCCCGGAGGGCCCTCTCATCCTCCTCCTGGATCTCCTCGTCCTCCTCGTCCTCCTGCCCCTCCTCTTCGAGGTTCCACGTCAGTTCGTCGAAGATCCGCACGAGCTCGTCCCCGACCGTGGCGTCCCCCACCTCCCCGAGGCAGTTGGCCGC
>JBDLIY010000102.1:0-10610 GCA_039714635.1 Planctomycetota bacterium | reverse complement strand
CTCGAGAACGTCGCCGCGGGCACCTACCTCCTCGTCGCCCACGACGCGTTCACCGGGAGCTTCGCCCGACGCCAGGAGCGCCTCATCGTCGTCAAGGAGGGCGAGGACCTCGTCCTGTCCCTGGGCACGGGCCGGGGGGCCGTCCTGACGGGCCGCATCACGTCCGCCGGCGTCCCCGTGGCGCACGCGAACGTGCAGGCCCTGCTCGCTTCGGCGGACCTCGAGCGCCGACGCCAGGTCGTCACCACCCGTTCGGACGCCGAGGGCAACTACGTCTTCACCGACATCCCGGCGGGCGACCACCTCCTCACCGTCTCCCTGCCCTGGTCCGCCGGGAACCCGGTCCGGTTCGGCGCCCACGTCCTGCCCGGCCCGGTGACGATCCTCGACCTGGTGCTGCCCGACTCCGGCATCGAGGGGACCGCCTTCGACCTCGACACCGGGGACGCCCTCGCCGGCGTCCTCCTCCGCCTCACCCGCGACACCGGGGGCGCCGAGGGCACGTTCCTCATGGCCCTGACGCGGGAGATGGGGGAGATCGAGACGGACTCCTCGGGCCGCTTCCGCTTCCCCGCGCTCACTCCCGGGGACTACCGCCTCGACGCGTTCCGCGACGGCTACGGCCAGACGAGCGCCGGCGAGATCCGGGTGCTGCCCGGCGGCTTCGTGAACGTCCGGATCGAGATGCCCCCGGCGGGCACGCTGAAAGGCCGCGTGCTCGACGACCGGGGCCGTCCCGTCACCTCGGCGCGGATCCGGTTTCTCGATCCGGACGGCCGTGTCGCCACGAGCCGGCCCTGGTACCCCGTGGACGACGATGGCCGATTCCGCATCCGCGAGCTTCGAACCGGCACCTACCGCGTGGAGGCTTCCGCTCCCGGCTACGCCCGCGTCGAGGAGCCCGAAGCCGAGGTCTTCCCCGGCGGGGGAGTCGAGGTCGTCCTGAGCCTGAAGATCGAGGGGCGCCTGGAGCTGACCGTGTACGGCGAGGGGGGCGTCCTCCTCGCGGGGGCCCGGATCTCCATCACCGACTTCTGGGGCCAGGCCGTGCCGTTCCCGAAGCCGAAGCCGGGGCCGCTGACCCCCTGGCGCGACCCCGCCCTCACGGGGGACGACGGCCGCCTGCTCGTCCGCAACCTCCCGCCCGGCGTCTACACCGTCACGGCCCGCCTCCCGGGCCACCGGGGCCCCGCGGTACGGGTCCGCGTGCTCGACGGCGAGTTGTCGCGCGGCGCGGTCGTGCTTCTTCCCGCACAGTAGAGGCGGCTGTCGGACGCGGCCCTCGCAACCTGCGGGACACCCATCGCCGACAGCCTGCAATCGTTCTTGCGTCGACTCCCGTTTTTCTCGAACCTTCCTGCTCTTCTTCCGTTCAGCAAACCATGGTGATGGATGACCGACTCGGACTCCGAGTTGATGCTGCGCTTCGCCGGGGGCGACGACGACGCCTTCCGGCAGCTCGCCGCGAGACACCAGAGACCCCTGGTGAACTTCTTCTATCGCCTTACGCGGGACAGATTTACGGCCGAGGACTACACCCAGGAAGTGTTCGCCCGGATCATTCGGGCGAAAGCCCGCTACCGGCGGATGGCGAAGTTCCGGACGTGGATGTACCGCATCGCGAAGAACTACTGGATCGACCGCTGTCGGGAAAGGGCGGCCGCACCGAACATGGGATCGCTGTCCACACCCATTCGCGAGGACGAAGGAGGGTCCCGGACCCTCGCCGACACCGTGGAGGGAGAGTCCCCACGGCCCGCGGACGAGGTGCGTCGCCAGGAGATCGGCAAGGCGATCAAGGCCGCGGTGTCGCGGCTGCCCGAGGAACAACGCCTGGTCTTCGTCCTGTCGGAGAACCAGGGGATGAAGTACGCGGAGATCTCGGAGGTGATGGAGATCCCCGTGGGAACGGTGAAGTCGCGGATGCACGCCGCCGTGCGCCGGCTGCGTGAGCTTCTGAAGGACGTGTACGATGGCGCGTAACGGGGACCAGGACATGAGCCGGCACACTGACTGCCGCCGCGTGGACGAGGACCTGACGGCGTACTTCCAGGGCGAGCTCCCCCCGGACCGCCACGCCGAAGTCGAAACCCACGTCTCCTCCTGCGCCGCCTGCGCGGCCGCGCTGGAGGACGTCCGCGGCCTCTTCTCCATGGCCGGCACCGTGGAGGACATCGTCCCCTCCGGGCGCTTCAAGCGGGACCTGGCGCGCCTGATCGAGCGCGAGAGTTCGCCGGCTCGCGAGCCGATGGGGGAGCGGTTCCGGATGGCCGTCGCCTTCCTCGCGGACCGACTCCGCACCTCGCGGCGCTTCCGCTTCGCCACCGTCTCCGTGGCCGCCAACGTCGCGATCTTCCTCTACCTCTCCCTCGTCCTGATCCCGGCGCAGGCCGAGATAAAGATCGCCGAGTTCACCATCGACCCGGAGACGATCGACCGGGTCATGCGCGAGGAGGCCACGGGCCTCGATCCGTCCGATCCGGAACGGTTCACGCCCGAAGCCGCGGAGCCCCTGCCGGTGCCCCGGGCGGACGATCCGTTCCGGCGCGTCCTCCCGCCGGAGATGGCGCGGCTCGACCGACTCCTGCCGCCGGACGTCCCGGTCCGCCGGATGCCCGGCGTCATCTTCGCCAACGTGATCTCTCCCGCCCGCAAGCGCGCGGCCTTCGCCGCCTCCTTCGCCGAGCCCCGGTCGGCCCTCGACGCCGTGGAGCGGGGCCTCGCCTGGCTCGCGAAGACCCAGAAGAAGGACGGCTCCTGGGCCGGCTCGAAGCGCGGCCCCGGCTATGAGACCGGCGTCACGGCGACCGCACTCCTCTCGTTCCTCGCGGACGGCCACAGCGAGACCCGGGGCGACGAGTCCTTCCGCAAGGTCGTCCGCCGCGCGGTCGACTGGCTCGTCGCGCGCCAGGTGGAAGAGGGGGAACTCGTCGGACTGGTGGGCGCGAACGGGAAGAACGTCCACTACACCTACAACCACGCGCTCGCGACCCTCGCCCTCGTCGAGGCGTACAGCCTCGACCACCGCCGTCTCCCGGACGGCCGGGCGAAGGTCCTGCGCGCCGCGGTCAAGAGCGCCGTGTCGTTCGCCGTCACGAGCCAGACGCCCGACGGCGCCTGGAAGTACCGGCTCCAGTCCGGTAACCCCGGGAGTTACGACAACGACACGTCGGTCTCGGTCTTCATGGTAACGGCCCTCTCGGCGGCCCGCAGCGCCCGGTTCCACGTCCCGGAGAAGTCCTTCCGGGGGTTCGCGCGGTGGCTGCGCGAAGTCACCGGCGAGAGCGGCGTGGTCGGCTACGCGAAGCGCGGCGACCGCGACGACCAGCCCCGGACCCTCACGGCGGGCGCCCTCTTCCTCGAGGAGCGCCTGGGCCTCGCGGCTCCGCTGCGCAAGCGCCAGGCGAAGCTCGTCCGGGCCGGGCTCGGCTCCGCGAACCACAACTGCCTGATGCGCTTCTTCTCCGCCCTCGCCTTCCGCCTGCGCGGCGAGCCGGTGCTCCACCGGTTCGAGAAGAAGCTGCTCCGGGCCCAGCGCACCGACGGATCCTGGCGCACCGCGGCGAGCGCCACGGACACCGACGGCGGGGCCGATATCTGGGCGGTCTACGGCGGCGACGCCTTCCTCACCGCGATCAACGTCCTCACGCTGACCTCCGCCTACCGGGCGAACCCCTAGCCCCCTGCCGACCTTCGGTCCGCCCTTTGCTGTTCCCCTCCGCAAGCGATGCAGGCCAGACGAGCCGGAGCCCGGCGCGGTCCTGTCGGCGGCTTCGGCCAGGGGGTACAGATGGATCGGATGGACGTGCGGTTCTACGGCACCTGGCATGGCCGGAAGTTCTACAGGGTTCTCCGGAACGGGCGCCCGATCTTCACCGGCACCAAGGGTGAATGCACCCGCTTCATGCGGCTTCACGCGGACAAGCAGGCCAAGGAACTCCGCCTGATGACCGTGCCCCGCCGGCGCAAGCCGTTCGTGAAGAGCTACCGCGTCGCCCCCCGGCGCGCGGGCGTCATCTGAAAGCAAAGCGCGTCTGACAACGATCGGATCGCGCGTAAACGATCCTTATCAGCCCTGCCCTTCCCTCCTCCTGATCCTTCCGTGACATCCTCGACTACAATCCGGGCGTGAAGTTCACCCGGAATCTCTCCCTGGTTCTCGTCCTGCTCCCGGTCGCGGCCATCGCGGCCGGGTCCTCCGTCGAGGACCCGGTGACCTACATGGGAGAACACGTCCTCGCGAAGACGGACGTCGTGTGCCTCGGCGAATCCGCAAAACCCGTTCTTCTCCCGACGGGCGCCCGGGTCGTCCGGTTCACGCTGAAGGAGGTCCTCGAGGGCAAGGAGGAGGCGCAGAGCGTGGTGCTCGTCGCGGGCGCCCCGGATCTCATCCCGCCTCCGGGGGTCCCGGGCGTGCTCTTCCTCAAGCGCCTGGGTCGGGGTCGCTACGAGCCGGTGGGGCTGGTGGAGATCTTCGGCAAGGAGGCGAAGGCCCGCCTGGCGACCCTCCGCCGCTACCTCGAGATCGAGCGGATGGCCGGGGCGAAGAAGAAGCGCGAGACCCTCCGCGAGTACCTGCTCACGAACCTGGAATCCGGCGACGCCTTCCTCCGGTGGAGCGCCGCCCGCGAACTCGCGAACTTCACGAAGCGGAACGGGAAGTATCTCGGCCCCGCCCACCTCGCCCGCATCCGCGCCGTTCGCGAGAAGCACGGCGAGGCCGTCTTTCAGCAGCTTCTCGACACCGCCCTCTTCCAGGTGAAGCGGCGGGGCGCGCCGCCGCCGGACGCTCCCTCTCACCTCGCCGGGCCGGAGGGTCCGGAGTATCGGGAACTTCGCGGGCTCTACCGGAAGTGGAAGAAGGGGATCCCGAAGGCGGCGGACCGGCGGGACCTGCTGCAACGCGTCACGTCCCGCTGGCTCAAGCACTCCGCCCCGATACTGGCCGATGCGCTGGACGACGAGTCTCCCGTGGTCCGGCGGATCGCCGCGCTCCAGCTCGGGGAAGGGGAGTTCACTTCCGCGGAGCCCCGCCTCCGGAAGCGTCTCGGCGAGGAGCGCGACCGCGAGGTCCTCGAAGCCCTGATCCACAGTCTGGGGATCCTGAAGTCCGAGAAGGCGCTGCCGGCGATCCTCGCGCTGGGCAAGGCGGACGACCTCCGGCGCGCGGCCGCGTTCGCGGCGGCCCGGACCGGCGGCGACCTCGCGGAAAAGTGGCTGAGCACGCTGCTCGCCACCCACAACCGGGAGACGGAGAAGGACCGGGAGATTCGCCGCCTCGTGAAGTTCCTCCGGTCGGAGGCCTTCGAGAATCAGGAGAAGGCCCTGTCGGAAATCCGGCGGAAGCGGTTGAAGTAGTCCATGCGGCCGTTACCCTTTGTGCCGGTCTGGAGACACTCGATGCGAAGACACGGCCGCACAACCCTCCCGCTCATCCTCGCCATCGTCCTGGCGGCGGTGACCCCCGTTTCCGCCGAAGACGTCGAGCTGACCCTCCGGGACTGCCTGCTTCGCGCCGCCGAGTCGTCGTTCGAGGTCCGTTCGGGCCGCTACCTCGCGCCCGTCGCGCAGACCGGAATCACGGTGGCGAAGTCCGAGTTCGACCACCTGTTCAGCTTCCGCGCGAGCGGCGGCAAGACGACGGGGCCCTCCTCCAGCTTCTTCCAGGGCGCGGACGAACTCTCCGAGCAGCGGTTCGCGGGGTCGATGGAGCTGGGCGCGAAGGCCCTCACCGGAGGCTGGTACGCCTTCGGGTTCCGGACCGACGACCTCGTCACGAACAGCGAGTTCTACTACTACCGCCCGCTGTGGACCTCGGGCCTGACGTTCCGCTTCGAGCAACCGCTGCTGCGCACCGCCGGTACGACCTACAACGAGATCCGGATCCGGCTCGCGGAGAAGGACCTCACCGTCGCCGAGGCCGAGTACCGCGGCGTCCTCGAGACGACGATGGCCCGGGTGGAGCAGTCCTACTGGGACGTCGTCTTCCTCCGCGAGGACCTGGAGGTGCGAAAGTACTCCCTCCGCGTGGCCGAGCGGCTCCGGGAGATATCCGACCGGCGGCGGAAGGCCGGGGCGGGTACGAAGGTGGAGGTGATCCAGTCCGAGGCCGGTGTGGCCGACCGCGAGAAGCAGGTCATCCTGGCCGAGAAGCGGGTGCGCGACGCCGAGGACCGGCTTCGCTCCTACGTCTTCCCGTTCGCCGAGGACGCGCTGCGCGAGATCCGCATCGTCCCGACGGACAAGGTCGCCGGGGACCTCCCCACGGTCGACGAGGACCTCCCGGGACGGATCCGGACGGCCTTCGATCTCCGCCCGGACGTCCTCGCGGCCCGGGCGCGGCTCGAGTCCGCGGGGATCCGCGTCGTCCAGGCCGAGAACGAACTCCTGCCGCGCCTCGACGTCTTCGGGTCCCTCGGCTACATCGACGCCGACGACACCTTCCCGTCGTCGACGAGCAGCATCTGGAGCTTCGACTACCCCGGCTGGGAGATCGGCGTCAGCCTGGAGATCCCCCTCGGAAACCGGGCGGCCCGCTCCCGTCACCGGCGGGCGGTGCTCACGCGGTCCCGGTCCATCGCCGAGTTCGAGGGCCTGAAGAACCGCGTGGTCGTCGACGTGCGCACCGCGCTGCGCCTCATCGACACCTCGCGCCGCGAGATCGCGGCGACCGAGAAGGCGACGCGGGCGGCGGAGGCGCAGTACGAGGCCGAGAAGGACCGGCTCGAGGCCGACCGCTCGACGAACTACTTCCTCCTCCAGAAGGAGGCCGATCTCAGCCGGGCGCGCTCGGAGGAACTCCTCGCGATCGTCGCCTACCGCAAGGCCCTCGTGGTCCTCGAGGAATCGACCGGGACCTACCTGGCGGCGAGGGGGCTCATCGCTCCGCCGTCTCAGCCGGTGGAGCCTCCGGAAGAAGAAGGCGGCGAGCCGTCGCGATGATCCGGGCGGGGTCGGTGAGCGTGGTCAGCGCGTGCCGGGCCTCGCGGGCGCCGTGCACTTCCCTGAGGTAGTGGGGGACGCACTTCCGGAACCGCACGACCCCGCGCTGCGCCCCGTACTCCCGGATCGTCAGCTCCAGGTGTTCGGTGAACACGGCCAGCCGCTCCGCGGGCGGGGGCCCGGAGGGGATCTCGCCGTCGGCGAAGAACCGCGCGGTCCGCTCGAACAGCCAGACGTCCCCGATCGCTCCCCGACCGAACATCACGGCGTCGCATCCCGTCACCCGGCGCATGTGCGCGGCGTCTTCCGGCGTCTTCAGGCCGCCGTTCCCGATCACGGGCACGTCCACGCTTTCGACCACCTCGGCGAGCACGTCGAGGCGGGGGGCTCCCGAGTGCCGCCGGCTCGGCGCCCGGGCGTGGACCGCGATCGCGGCGGCGCCCGCGTCGGCCATGGCCGCGGCGAACTCCGGGGCCGCGACGTACTCGCCTTCCCCGCCGGCCCGGATCTTCACCGTCACGGGGACGGAGACGCTCCTCCGGATCGACGAGACGATCCGTGCCGCCCGGGAGACGTTCTTCATGAGCGCCACGCCGCCGCCGCCGCGCACGATCTTCCTCACGGGGCACCCCATGTTGACGTCCACGATCGCGGCGCCGAACTCCTCGAGCATCCGGGCGGCGTCCACCATCGCCTCGATCCGGGAGCCGACGACCTGCAGCGACGACGGCCGTTCGGCCGGCCGCACGACGAACTCCCGGCGCTGCTCCGGCTTCGCCCGCACGAGGAATTCGGCCGCGATCATCTCGCCGGCGGCGAGGGCGCAGCCGTGACGAAGCGCGAGAATCCGAAACGGACGCGTCGAAAGCCCTACCATGGGGGCCATGAGGACGCGTGACGGGAGATTAACGTTGCCGATGCTGAAAGTGGGAAATACCATCCCGGACGTGCTCCGATTCAAAGGGAACGTACTCACCAACCCGCGCGTCTCCAAGCGTTTCCGACCGCTCGTTCTCGCCCTGCTCCTCGCGTTCGCCGCCTGCGGGGGAGACGAGGCGGCCGGCGACGGAGAAGAGGCATCGCAGGCTCCCCGACCCGCGGTCGTGGGCCCGTCCTTCCCCGACGGGCCGGCCATCACCGACGCCGGCCTGCCGGAGAAGCCCGCGAGCCCGGCCGACCGGATCGCGTTCTTCATCGGGCTCCTCGGCGGGGGAGACCAGGAAGAGGTCATCTGGGCCACGGAGATGCTCGGGCGGGCGGGCGCCGCCGCGAGCGGCCCCCTCGGCGAGCGTCTCGTCCGGGCTCTCGAACGGAACGCGATGCTGTCGGAGAACATCCTGAACGCCCTCACCGGCACCGTCCCGGCCGGACCGGCGCTGCCCTCGATCCTCTCCGCGACGAAGCACGGTTCGGGACGGGTCCGGATGGCCGCCGCCGCCGCGCTCGGCTACGTGGACGAGTCCTCGACCGTCCCGGTGCTCCTCGACCTCGCGACGGACGACTCGCCCCTCGTGGCGCGTTCCGCCCTCAAGGCGATCGACCGCCGGAAGTCCGCCGCCGCCGGTCGCGGCCTCCGCGGTCGTTTCGCGACGACGCTCTCTCCGACGCACCGGCCCACGGCGATCCGCGTCATCGCGCGGAGCCTCCCCGAGGAGGAGGCCGTCGCGTTCCTCCGGCCGTTCCTCGGCGAGGAGGATCTCTCCCTCCTCATCCCCGCCGTTCACATGCTGCGGGCCCGCGGGAAGGACGAGGGGCGCGACGTCCTCCACGCGCGCTACGAGAAGGGCGGCCTGCCCGCCCCGTTGATGGACGCGCTCCTCCAGGCCCTCGCCGAACTCTCGGACGATCGTGTCCTCCCGCTGCTGATCGATGGCGTCCGCGATGGCCCCCTGCCGAGGCGCATCTCCGCCGCCGCGCTGCTGTCCCATTTCTCCCAGCCGGCCTCGCGCCAGACGCTGCGCCTCGCGACGCAGGACCCCGTACCGGAACTCCGTCGCGAGGCCTGGCACTCCCTCTGGCTCGGTGGGGACGAGAACGTCGTCTCCGGACTCCGCCTTCTCCTGCGGAGCGAGAGCGCGGTGGACCGTCGGATCGCGGCGACCCTCCTGGGCGAACTCGAGGCGAAGGAGGCCGCGGCCGACCTCGCGGGCGCCCTGCGCCACGAGGAGGACCGCCGGGTCATGATGGACCTGGCCCACGGGCTGGCGAAGCTCGGGATCCCGGACACCGCGCTCGAGGTGGCCCGGGCGATCTCGCGGGAGAGCGAGAAGCTCCCGTCCCTCGCCGTCCTCGCGAACAACCTCGCTTCCGCGCTGCTGCTGTACGAGGAGATCTCCGACGAGGCGCGAGAGGAGTTGGCGCGCATTTCCCGGTCAAAGATCCCGTCCCACCGGCTGAACGCGATCCGGGCCCTGGCGCGGCACGGGCGTGGCGACGCCTGCCGCGAGGCGATCCTCGCGCGGATGGCGGACTCCCGGCCGGGGGTGCGGGAGTACGCCGCCCGGGCCTGGCTCCGCTTTCCCGGGGCCGGCGTGGAACCGCTGCTGGGAATGCTGGAAACGGAATCCCGGCCCGACCGTGCCCGCGCGATCGCGGACATCGCGCGGCGCCTCGCCCACCGGTGGGAAGAATGAAACGGCCCGCCCGCACCCTGGCCGTTCTGCTCCTCGCCGCCGCGGGCGCCGCCTGCACTTCACCCCGCGCCAGCACGGGCGAGGAGGTCCTCGCGGGGACCGCCGATACCGCGTACGTCGTCCGCGACGGCGCCACCTTCGTCTTCTGGGAAGTCCCGAAGTTCATCGTCTGGACCGTGCCGAAGGCGCTGATCTACGACTACCCCCGCGACGCGATCCTGGCCGTCCGCGGCAACCGCGCCCAGGTCGAGGCCGCCATGTCGGAGCTTGCCGCGAACGACCTCCCGCCGGAGGCCGAGGGCGAGATCTCCGAGAACCTCCACACCATGACGGGGCTGCCGATCCGCTCCAACGAGCGGTGGCTCGAGTGGTGGAAGGACGCGCGCGAGCGGCCTCAGTCGCAGTGGCGGGCGGACTTCATCAAGGGCGCGATTCACGATCTCGAATCCCGCAACTACTTCGTTCGGGCCATGGCCGCCGAGGACCTCCACACGATGTACGGCCGGACGCTGGATTACGATCCGAAGGCCCCCCCGGACGAACGGGCCGCGGGTGCCGATCGGTGGCGGGAGCACCTCCGGGAGACTGGTCTGCCGCCGCACCCGTGAGACCCGCCGGGGGCCGATGTCCATCGAAATCAACGCCCGGACCCCATGAACCGTGCAGCATCAAGGACTTACGTCGATCGATCTCTCTGGTATCCTGCTTGCGAGGAACAACGTGGGGGACGCAAACGGAGGTAGTGAGGTGAGCGACCAGGCGCTCCAGGCCGAGCGTCGCCGCGGGCCGGACCGGCGGCGCCGCCCGACGCGGATTTTCAGCCGCTACACATTCCACGGCCGGCGCGGGGACTTCCGCCGCCGGGCCGAGGGGGCGAACGCCTACGTCGACCGCTACAGCCCGTGGATGATGGCGGCCCTCGTGGCCATCATGGTTCTCTGCGTGCTGGACGCGCTCTTCACGCTTCTCTACCTGCAGCGCGGCGGCTCGGAGGTGAACCCGATCATGGCGGCCGCCATCGAGACGGGGGTGGGC
>JBDLIY010000101.1:0-10661 GCA_039714635.1 Planctomycetota bacterium | reverse complement strand
CGACGAGGCCGACGAGGAGGGCCGCCGGTACGGCGCGGGTCCAGCGAGTCGCGAGGCGGGCCGCGCCCGCGCCGGCCAGGACGGGGATCGCGACCGTCGCGGGGAGGAGGAAGATGTAGCGGTCGCCCACGTGGGGATAGAGGAACGGGAGGAACAGGCCCGTCCCGAGCATGGCGAGAAGAGACGCGCGAAGGCACGTCATGCGCCGCAGGGCGGAGACGCCGCCGGCGAGGGCCAGGAGCAGTTGAGGGCCCGGGAAGATCCAGGCGAGGAACACCCCGACGTAGGCGAGGAGCGGCAGCAGGCCGGCGAGTCCGGGGACGTGGAACGTGGTTCCCGGGAAGAGCGTCGCCGCGGGCCCCTGCGGGCTCGTCAGGAGCAGGCCGAGGAAGGGCAGGATCCCCGCGGCGAAGCCGAGGGCGGCCAGCCCGACACATCGGCCGGCGCGTCCGTTCCGGATCCAGACGACGAGCACGGGGAGGGCGGCCACGGCGGCGGTGACGGGCAGGATGCGGTGGTGGAGCAGGCTCAGGCCGACGACGGCTCCCGCGCCGATGACCGCTCCGCGCCGGCCGTCCGCCGCCGGCCGGACCAGGAGCAGAAGGACCAGCAGGAAAAGGGCCGACAGGCCGTACACCTCCGCCGAGGTCGACGAGGACCAGTGGAGGTGGTTGACGGCGAGGGCAATGGCCCCGACGGCCCCGCCGAGGCGCGTTCCGGACTCGCGATGCGCCACGAGCCAGGCGAGCCCGACCGCGACGCCGCCGCAGAGGGCGGCGAACAGGTTGGCGGCGACGGCCGGGGAGAGCGGGGTGAATCGGAAGAGCAGGTGGGAGCCGGCGACGTAGAGCGGGTAGCTCCGGGGCGCGGCCCCGAATTCGGGGAAGGCGGCCCGGAGCTGGAGTCGGGCCGCGTCACCCCAGAAGACGTCCGGGGAGAGGGTCAGGACGTAGAGCGCGAAGGCGGCGGCGCCGAACAGGACGGCGCTCGTCCGCTCGGCTCTCGTCATTCGGAATCGGCCTCGAGCCGGCCGCCGTACCAGCGGTCGAAGAAGTTCTCGTGCTCGCCGGAGCGGACTTCTTCACACCACGCTTCGTTTTCGAGGTACCAGCGGACCGTGTCGCCGAGCGCCTCCCGGAGGTCCCGGGCCGGCGTCCAGCCGAGCTCGTCCTTGATGCGCGCGGAGTCGATGGCGTAGCGCCGGTCGTGGCCGGGGCGGTCCGTGACGAAGCGGATGAGGCTCTCGGGCTTGTCGAGGAGGGAGAGGATCTCCCTGACGATCTCGAGGTTTTCGCGTTCGGAGGAGGCGCCGACGTTGTAGACGCGTCCGGGCTTCCCGCCCTCCGCCACGGCGAGGACGGCGCGGCAGTGGTCCTCGACGTGGATCCAGTCGCGGACGTTGCCACCGTCGCCGTAGACCGGGAGCGGCTGGTCGTCCCGGGCCGAGAGGATCATCAGGGGGATCAGCTTCTCGGGGAACTGGTACGGACCGTAGTTGTTGGAGCAGCGGGTGACGACGACGTCCATGTCGTGGGTCCGGTGCGCGGCGAGCACGAACATGTCGGCGGCGGCCTTGCTGGCGGAGTACGGGCTCGACGGGTCGATGGGCGTGGTCTCGGTGAAGAAGCCTTCGGGCCCGAGGGAGCCGTACACCTCGTCGGTCGAGACCTGGAGGAACCGGCCCCAGCCTCCCTGCCGGGCGAGGTCGAGCAGCGTCTGCGTGCCGCCGACGTTCGTCCGCACGAACGCGGACGCGTCGACGATCGAGCGGTCCACGTGCGACTCGGCGGCGAAGTTGATCACCAGGTCGAAGGTCCCGTCGAGCTCCGCGACCAGCGCGTCCCGGTCGGCGATGTCGGCCCGCACGAACCGGTGCCGCGGGTGGTCCAGCACGGACTCGAGGCTGCGCAGGTTCCCGGCGTAGGTCAGGAGGTCGACGTTGACGACCTCCCAGTCGGGCCGCTCGGCGAGGACGAGGTGGACGAAGTTCGAACCGATGAAGCCGGCGCCGCCGGTGATGAGGACTCTCATGCGTTCTCCGCGGTCTCCTGAAGGTGTGTCGCGAGCGCTTCCTTCCAGTGGGGAAGGACATCGCCGATGGTCAGCTCGAGGTGCAGGTTCCGGAGCACCGAGAAGGCGGGGCGGGGCGCCGGCCGATCGAGATACTCGGACTTCATGGCGCTGATCGGGTGGTCGGCCTTCCCCAGCCCGGCGCAGATCTCCTGCGCGAAGTCGAACCATGTGCACATGCCGCGGGAGGACGCGTGATAGATCCCCGGCGTGCCCTCCGCGACGATGCGCGCGATCGCGTCGGCCAGGTCGGCGGCCCGGGTGGGGGAGACGGTCTGGTCCTCGACGACGGAGAGCGCCTCCCCGGCGGCCACGCGCGCGGAGATGGCCTTGACGAAGGACGGCCCCTGCGCGCCGTACAGCGCCTGGGTCCGGACGATCGTCCAGCGGTCGGCCACGTCCATGACGAACCGCTCTCCCATCCACTTCGACCGGCCGTAGACGCCGCACGGGGAGACCGGGTCCGACTCGATGTAGGGGGTGTCGGTCCGGCCGTCGAAGACGTAGTCGGTGGAGACCTGGAGGATGCGCGCACCGGCTTCGTTCGCCGCCAGGGCGGCGTTCTTCGCGCCGACGGCGTTCACCAGGAAGGCACCCGTCTCGTTCGCCTCGGCGCCGTCCACGTCGGTCCAGGCGGCGCAGTTGACGAGGACGTCGGGCGCGGCCTCGCGGACGGATCGGACCGTGATGTCGAGGTTCGCGAGGTTGAAGTCGCCGACGTCGACGCCGGTCACGTCGTGGTCCGGGGAGAGCCGGGACACGAGCGCGGAACCGAGCATTCCCGCGGCGCCGGTGACGAGGATCTTCATGGCCCGTCGACTCCTTCGCGCGACTGCTGGACGAGGGCGCTGGCGCGGAAGAGGGACTCGAAGGTCCCCGCGTCCGTCCACCAGCCGTCCAGGGTCTCGTAGAACATCCGGCCCTTCTCGATGTAGGCGTTGTTGACGTCCGTGATCTCCAGCTCGCCGCGCGCGGAGGGGGAGAGGCCGTCGATGAAGTCCCATACCATCGAGTCGTACATGTAGATGCCGGTCACCGCGTGGGAGGACGGAGGATCCGCCGGCTTCTCGAGGATCCGCGAGATCCGGTCGCCGTCGATCTCCGCCACGCCGAAGCGGTGCGGGTCCGGGACCTCTTTCAGGAAGATCCGCGCGCCGCCCCCCTGGGCCTCGAAGCGCGAGACCGCGTCGCCGATCCCGTGCTCGAAGATGTTGTCGCCCAGGATGACGACGATGTCGTCGTCGTCGGCGAAGTGCCGGGCCAGTCCGAGCGCTTCGGCGATGCCGCCGTGGCCCTTCTGGTAGGTGTAGTTCATGTGCTGGAGTCCCAGCTCCGACCCGTTCCCCAGGAGCTTGAGGAAGTCCCCCGCGGACTCACCTCCCGTCACGACCAGGATCTCGGTGATCCCGGCGTCGATGAGGGTGTTCAGCGGATAGTGGACCATCGGCCGGTCGTAGACCGGGAGCAGATGCTTGTTCGTCACCCGCGTGAGCGGATCGAGCCTCGTCCCCATGCCGCCGGCAAGTACCACGCCTTTCACGAATCTCCTCCTGTGCAAACAGACCGTGCCCGCGTGAAGAGGCGGAGCAAAAGTCGAGCCCCATGCTGCGAGGATCCTAACGCGGGGACGACAGGGGCGGAAGAGACCTCCGGCGTTCAGGGAACTCGACACGTCCGTTCAGGAAAACCACGTGGGTCTCATTTCGAGAATCCACACTCGAATCGACTCCATTCCGCCGCCGGGTTGGCCGATAGGGACGTGGCAGCACTCCACGGAGAGGCTGCCAATGAGGAGATTCCGCCGATGGGTTCACTGCGTGGTTTCAGCGAGATCGGAGCACTGGTTCGCCAGCGCCGGTTCCTCGTGGCCGGCATCGCCCTGGCCGTCCTGCTCGTGGCGCTGCTGACGACGTTCTTCGTTCCGCGACAGTACGAGTCGGAGACGACCGTGCGGCTGCTCGACAGCGCGGCGCTTCAGGCCGCCTACGGGCGGCCCGCCGTGGGGGGAACGCATCGCCAGGCCGTCATCGGGCGGTTCCGGGAAGACCTGACGACCCGGGAAGCTGTTCTCGGCGCCCTCGAGGACACCGACCTCGACGCTCGTCTCGCCGGCCTGAGTCCGGCGGAGAAGGCCGCCGAGCGGGAGGCCATGGTCACCGCCGTCCGTGAGGGAACCTCCATGGAGGAAAGGACGGGCGAGGCGGGGGAGTTCCTCTTCCGGGTGTCCCTGCGCGGGAGGGATCCGGAGCTCGCGCTCCGCGTCCTGACGCGACTCGTGACGGGCTACCAGAAGCGGAAGTTCGAGGACCGCGGGCTCGGAGCGTCGGCCGCCTACACGAAGGTGCGGGACGCGCTGACCGCGACGGAGAAGGCTCACGCCGCCGCCGGGAAGGAGCTCGAGGAGTTCACCGCCGCGCATCGGGAGCATCGGTTCGGGGAAGCGACCGACACCGCCGGGCGCCTCGGCCGGGAGAAGGCCGAGCTCGCCGGCGTCGACCGCGAGATCGAAGCTCTCGACACGCGCCTCACCGACGTCCGCGGCCAGCTGGCCGAGGAGGGCGAGTGGCGCGAGGCGGAGGAGGGCGAGGAGAGCACGGACGGCCGCGTGAAGAACGAGGTCTGGCAGGACCTGAGGAGTTCGGAACGGGCGATCGTCTCGGAGATCGCCGTGAAGAAGCGGATCCGCAAGACGCACGCAAAGCGGGTCGATGAGCTGTCCGAACTCCTGCGGACCTTCCCGGAGCTCCAGGCGAAGTGGAAGGAACTCGTCCGGGCGGAGGCGGATCTCTCGACCCGGAAGGAGGAACTCGCCGCGGAAGAGACGAAAGCGCGGGAGGCCTGGCAGGAAAGGGCGGCGGAGGGCGCGCTCGTGTTCGACGTCCTCGACGCCCCCGGCCAGCCCGGCGGGCCCGCGGGCAGCGGCCGGTTCGTCGTATCCCTCGTGGGGCTCGTCCTCGGGCTCTGCGGAGGCGTCGGGTCGGTCGTGGTGATGGGGATCACCGACAAGTCGTACCACCGCAGTGACGAGGTCGCGGCCGCGCTATCCATCCCGGTCCTGGGAGCCATCGCGCGGATCGAGACCCCGATCGAGCGGGAAGAGTCGAAGCGCAGGATGCGGAGAGCCGCGCGGGCGGTGGTCGTGCTGGCGGTGCTGGTCGGCATGACCGTCGTGGCGCAGCTCACGTTCGACGAGACGATCAGCACATTCGTCCGAAGTGTGGTCAGCCTTCAGGTCCGGTAACTCGAGGGATTGGGAACATGTATCAGCACTACTACGGTCTCACGAAGATGCCGTTCAACACGACGCCCGACACGAGGTTCTTCTTCCACTCCGAGCAGCACCAGGAGGCGCTCTCCTCGCTGATCTACGCGATCTCCGAGCGAAAGGGCTTCGTCCTCCTCACCGGTGAGATCGGGGCGGGGAAGACGACGATCTGCCGGGCGCTCCTGAACCGCCTGGATCCGAATACGAAGGTCGCGGTCATCACGAACACGCGGCTCACGGGGAAGCAACTCCTCCAGACGATCTGCGAGGAGTTCAACCTGTGGATCCCGGGGAACGTCGGGAAGGTGACGCTCTTCTCCGAGCTGAACTCGTTCCTCGTGGACCAGTACCGGATGGGCGCGAACGTCGTCCTCGTGATCGACGAGGCGCAGAACCTCCGGCCCGACGTCCTCGAGGAGGTGAGGCTCATCTCCAACCTCGAGACCGAGCGGGACAAGCTGCTCCAGATCATCCTCATGGGGCAGCCGGAACTCCGGGACATCGTGGACCTGCCGGAGCTGAAGCAGCTGAAGCAGCGGATCGTGCTCCGGTTCCACCTGTACCCGTTGACCGACAAGGAAGCGAAGGACTACATCTTCCACCGCCTGAAGGTCGCGGGAGCGACGGGGCAGCTGAAGTTCACGAGGAACGCGCTGAAGTCGATCTACTCCTATTCGGGAGGGATCCCGCGGGTGATCAACATCATCTGCGACAACGCGCTTCTGCTCGGCTTCGTCCGGGAGACGAAGAAGATCTCCGAGGACATCATCGCCGAGGTCGTCACCGACCTCGAGTGCGCGCGCGCGGAGAGCTGAGATGGGGAAGGTATTCGAAGCGCTCAAGAAGGCGGAGAAGGAGCGGCTGAAGCTCATCAAGAAGGCCGGCGCCGATCCCTCCGCGATCGCGATGGCGGAGGGCGAGGTGGATCCCCACCTCGTGGCCTACTACGACCGGATGTCCCCCGTCACCGAGCAGTACCGCGCCCTGAAGACGAACCTCGCCACGCTGCACGCCGACGAGCCGCCGAAGGCGATCGTCATAACGTCGGCGCAGGCGGGCGAGGGGAAGACGCTCACCGCCCTGAACCTCGCGGTGACCCTCGCGGACGACAAGGAAGCGCGCGTCGTCGTCGTGGACGGCGACATGCGCACGCCAGCCGTCCACCGGCGCTTCGGGATCGACAACCAGCGCGGCCTGTCGGACTATCTCTCGGGCAGCGTGATGCTGGAGGTCGTGCTCCAGCGCTCCCGCCTTCCGAACCTCAGTCTCCTGCCCTCCGGCCGCCTGCCGGGGAATCCGGGCGAGCTGCTCTCGAGCAAGAAGATGGCGGACCTCCTGGCGCGCCTGAACCGGGACTTCGACCACGTGATCATCGACGCCCCGCCGGTCGCGGTCGGCACGGACGCGGCGATCCTCGGGGCGAAGGCCGACGGCGCCGTCCTCGTCGTGAAGCTGGGCGAGACGCCGCGCGAAGAGGTCCACTCGGCGGTCGATCTCCTGGAGCAGTCCCGGGTGAAGCTCCTGGGCACGGTCCTCACGCACCTGCCGGCCGCGGTCAAGGACTACGAGTACGCCCCCGCCGTCTGAATCCGGCAATACGGAGGCGGAACCCTTTTTACCGGATTCGCCCCGCCGCCCCGGCCCGGCGGAACTTGTTGACACCATCCCGGTCCCCGCGCAGAGTCCGGAGCAGGTCGGGCCAGGGAGGTGGTGATGACGACCGTGGCGGTGGCGGGCGCCGGTCGGTGGGGCCGGAACCTCGTTCGAAACTTCGCGACGCTCCCCGACTGCGAGCTGCGCTGGGTCGTCGAACCCGACGCGGGCCGGCGGGAGCGCGTCGAAGCGCAATACCCGACCGTGCGGACCTCGGACCGGCTCGACCCCGTCCTCGCCGACCCCGACGTCGAGGCCGTCGTCGTCTCCGCGCCCGCGCGGGACCACCATGCGATCGGCACCGCGGCCCTTTCCGCCGGCAAGCACGTCTACGTGGAGAAGCCCCTCGCGCTGACCCTCGAGGACGCGCGCGATCTCGAGCGTTGCGCCGCGGAAGCCGAACGAATCCTGATGACGGGCCACCTGCTCCTCTACCACCCCGCCGTGCTCTACCTGAAGGACCTGATCGACCGCGGCGAACTGGGGGACGTCTACTACCTCTACAGCCAGCGCGTGAACCTCGGCATGATCCGCCGCGACGAGAACGCGCTCTGGTCCTTCGCGCCCCACGACCTCTCCGTGATGCTCCACCTGCTCGGCGAGGAACCGGTCAGCGTCTCCGCCCGCGGCGCCGCCTACATCCAGCCGGGCATCGAGGACGTCGTCTTCGTGAACCTCCGCTTCGCGGACGACCGGATGGGACAGGTGCAGCTCTCCTGGCTCGACCCGCACAAGATCCGGAAGTTCACGGTCGTCGGCTCCAAGAAGATGGCGGTCTTCGACGACACCGCGCCGCAGGAGAAGATCCGCGTCTACGACAAGGGCGTGGACCAGCCCGGGGACTACGCCACCTACGGCGACTCCATCGGCCTGCGGTTCGGCGACGTCATGATCCCGCGGATCGATCCCAGTGAGCCGCTTCGTCTCGAGTGCCAGGAGTTCATCGACTGCATCCGCACGGGTCGTGCGCCCCGAAGCGACGGCGCGTCCGGTGTCCAGGTCGTGAGGGTCCTTTCGGCGGCATCCGAGTCCCTGGCGCGCGATGGCGCGCCGGTCGAACTGACCGAGGCGAGTCGATGAAGGTCCCCCTGCTCGATCTGAAGCGCCAGTGGGAGACGATCCGCGACGAGGTGACGAAGAAGGTCGCCGCCACCTTCGAGGAGCAGGCCTTCGTCCTGGGCTCCCGCGTGGACGAATTCGAGGCGCAGTTCGCCGACTACTGCGATACGGCCGGCGCGGTCGGCGTGGCGTCCGGCACCGACGCGCTGCTCCTCGCCCTCCGCGCGCTGGGAGTCCGGGACGGCGAGGAGGTGGTCACCACTCCGTTCACCTTCTTCGCCACCGCGGGCGCGATCGTCAACGCCGGCGGCACGCCCGTCTTCGTCGACATCGATCCCGCGACCTTCAACCTGGACCCGGACCTCGTCGAGGACGCGATCACCGAGCGCACGCGCGCGATCCTGCCCGTCCACCTTTTCGGCCAGACCGCCGACATGGATCCGCTCCTCGACGTGGCGATGCGGCGCGGCGTCGCGATCCTCGAGGACGCGGCGCAGGCCGTCGGCGCCCTGTATCACGGGCAGTGCGCGGGCCGGATGGGGGACCTGGGAGCCTTCTCCTTCTTCCCCAGTAAGAACCTCGGCGGCGCCGGCGACGGCGGCATGATCGTCGGCGAGGACGAGGATCTCCTCGACCACCTCCGGGCCCTGCGCGGCCACGGCACGAGGGACCGGATCGAGTACCCCGAGGTGGGCTGGAACTCCCGCCTCGACGCGCTGCAGGCCGCGGTCCTGTCCGTGAAGCTCGCGAAGCTCGACAAGTGGAGCGAGGCGCGGCGCCGGCACGCCGCGGTCTACGACGAGGCCTTCCTCCCGCAGGAGGGTGTCGTCCCTCCGGTCGTCCTCGACGGCTGCACGCCGATCTACAACCAGTACGTGATCCGCGCGGCCCGCCGCGACGATCTGAAGCGACACCTCGCGGATTGCGGCATCGGCACCGCGATCTACTATCCTCGTCCATTGCACCACCAACCGTGCCTCCCGGACGCCGCCTGCCCCGAGGCCGACCGCGCGTGCGACGAGGTCCTGGCCCTGCCCGTCTTCCCGGAACTCACCGGGGACGAGCAGCAGTACGTGATCGAGAAGATTCGGGAGTTCTTCGCACGGTGAAGACCGTCCTGTCCGTCATCGGCGCCCGGCCCCAGTTCGTCAAGGCGGCCCCGCTCTCCCGCGCGTTGCGGGGGCGCTTTCACGAGATCCTCGTCCACACCGGCCAGCACTACGACCCGGACATGAGTGCCCGGTTCCGCTCCGAACTCGGCCTGCCCGAACCCGACGTCGACCTCGGCGTCGGTTCCGCCGGCCACGCCGAGCAGACCGCCCGCATGACCACGGGCCTCGTCCGGGTGCTTGCGGAGAGAAAGCCCGACGTCGTGCTCACCTACGGCGACACGAACTCGGCCCTCGCCGCCTCCCTCGCCGCCGCGCGAACCGGCGTCCCCCTCGCCCACGTGGAGGCCGGCCTCCGCAGCGGCGTCGGCGACATGCCGGAGGAGGTCAACCGCGTCGCGACGGACCACCTCTCGGACCTGTGCCTCTGCCCGACGGAGAACGCCCGGAAGAACCTGGAGGCCGAGGGCATCGGCGACCGCGCCCGCCTCGTGGGCGACGTGATGCTCGACGGCTGCCTGGCGGCGGCCGGCCGCGCCGAGCGCGGTGTCCTGGACGGCCTGGAACTCGAGCCCGGCGGCTACTACTTCGCGACCGTGCACCGCGCGTCGAACACGGACGACGTGGCGAGTTTCCTCTCGATCCTCTCCGCCTTCGGGCGGCTTCGCCACCCGGTGGTGTTCCCGGCGCACCCGCGCTCCCGGGCCATGCTCGGCGGCCCCGTCGGCAACGTGATCGTGATCCCCCCGGCCGGCTACTTCGCGACCATCGCCCTGGTCATGAACGCCCGGAAGGTGCTGACGGACTCCGGCGGCCTCCAGAAGGAGGCGTTCTTCCTCGGGACGCCCTGCGTCACCCTGCGTGACACCACGGAGTGGACGGAGACGGTGGACGCGGGACGCAACCGCGTGGTCGGGGCCGACCCGGACGCGATCGTCGCGGCGGCGGAGGAGTGGGAGCCGGATGCGGAGTCGGCGGACCTCGAGCTGTACGGCGGCGGGAAGGCGTGCGAGCGAATCGTGGGAGAGCTGGCGACACTGCTCGGTGGCTGATCAGGAGACGGCCGCCCCCCTCACCCGGTACTGCAACGCCTCCGCCACGTGCCCCCCGTGCACCGACTCCCGCCCCTCGAGATCGGCGATCGTTCTCGCCACGCGCAGGACCCGATCATGCGCCCGCGCCGAGAGTCCCAGGTGGTCCACGGCGGTCCTCAGAAGGGCCGTGCCGTCGTCGTCCGGGCGGCAGAGCGCGCGCAGCGCGTCGCCCGCGAGGGCGGCGTTGGGCCGCCCCTCGCCCTGGCGACCGGCCTGGACCGCCCGGGCCTCGATCACCCGGCCCCGGATCTCGGCGCTGCCCTCGCCGGGCGGATCGCCCGAGAGCTCGGTGAACGTCGGCCGCGGCACGTCCAGGCAGAGGTCGATCCGGTCGAGCAAAGGTCCGGAGATCCGTCCGCGATAGGCGTTCACCTGGGCGGGGGTGCAGGTGCATTCGACATCCCGCCGGCC
>JBDLIY010000100.1:0-10663 GCA_039714635.1 Planctomycetota bacterium | reverse complement strand
CTCGCCCGCGAGGTCGACGGCGAGTCCGTCGTCGTCACCTTCGACAATCACCCGCGCGCCGTCGTCCAGGGCCGCGCCCCGCGCATGCTGACGACCGTCCCGCACCGGCTCGTCCTCCTGGAGAGGGTGGGGCTCGATCACACCGTGGTCCTGCCGTTCACGAAGGAGCTGATGGCGACGCCGGCGAGGGAGTTCGCCGACCGGGTCTTTCGGGACGCGATCGGCGTGAAGGGCGTCGTGCTCGGCTTCGACTCGCGTTTCGGGAAGGGGCGCGAGGGGGACGAGACGCTGCTGCGCGACTGGGCGGCCGGGCAGGACATCCGGATCCGCTCCGCGCCGCCGGTGCTGGTTTCCGGCCGGCCGATCTCGTCCTCGGTCATCCGCGCCGCCATCGCCGACGGCGATCACGACCGGGCGCAGGCGATGCTCGGCCGTCCCGTGGCCGTCTACGGCACCGTCGTCCCGGGCAGCGGACGCGGGGCCGACCTCGGCTTCGCCACCGCGAACGTCGACGTCGCCGGGGAGCTCTGCCCGCCGAACGGAGTCTACGCGGCGTGGGCCTGCTGCGTCGGCCGGTGGCATCCGGCCCTCGTCAACATCGGTACGCGCCCGACCTTCGAGGACGAGGACGCCCCCGTGCTCGTGGAGGTCCACATCCCCGGCGTCGAGGGCGAGCTCTACGGCCTGGAGGTCGAGGTGCAGTTCATCCGTCGCCTGAGGGACGAGCGCCGCTTCCCCGACGTGGACGCGCTGATCGCGCAGCTGACCGAGGACCGGGCGGAGCTCGACCGGATCGTCGCCGACATGCACGCACCGCCGGAAGCCGCATCCTGAAACCGGTCTTCCTGTGGTATCTCTCGGTTCCTTCAGAGGAGGAGCCGAGATGACCACCCGACTGCCGCCCCACGAACACGCCGTGCTCGCCCGTCTCGCCGACGCCGGTGACACGCGGAAGTTCGCGGAGCTGGCCGGTGATTGCGGGCTCGACCAGGCGCTGGTCTCCGCGGCGACCACGGCCCTCGCCGAACGGGGCTGGATCACGGTCGAAGAGACGTCGCGCACCGAGGCGATCCTCACGGACGCCGGTCGCGTCGCGTCCGAGAAGGGCACCCCCGAGCGGCAGCTGCTGCTCCTCCTCGACCTCGAGGTGAAGGTCCCGATGTCCGAGGTCCACCAGGTCGCGGCGGCGAAGGGCTTCGACGGCAAGTCCGCCGTGCAGTGGGTCTTCCGCAAGAAGTGGGCGGAGAAGCGCAAACCCGACAACGGCGGCCCCGACGAGCTGCGCCTGACGCACGCCGGCGAGGAGGCGCTCCTCGGCGCGTCGCCGGACGAGGTGGCCCTCGGCCGCGTGGCGCGCGGCGAGATCGCCTATCTCGAGGACCTCGAAGCCGACGGGATCGAAGTCCCGGCCCTGATCCAGGGCCTGCGCTCCCGGAAGGACCTGCTCAAGCTGAAGACGCGGACGCTTCGCTCGGCCGCGATCACGGAGGACGGTCGCGCGGCGGTCGAGGCCGGGGTCGAAGCGGCGGAGGAGGTCTCCGCGCTGACGCCGGAGCTGATCGCCTCCGGCCGCTGGCGGGACGTCACCTTCAAGAAGTTCGACGTCACGCTGCCCGCCGAGAAGGTCCGCGCCGGCAAGGAGCACCCGCTCGCCCGCACGATGCGCGAGACCCGCGAGGCGTTCCTCGCCATGGGCTTCGAGGAGGCGTCGAGCGAGGGCGTCGAGTCGGGCTTCTGGGATTTCGACGCGCTGTTCCAGCCGCAGGACCACCCCGCGCGGGAGATGCAGGACACCTTCTACCTCGAGCGGCCGGCCACGCTGCCGCTGCCCGCGGACGAGGCGCTGATCGACCGCGTCCGCCGGACCCACGAGGACGGCGGCGACACCGGCAGCAAGGGCTGGGGATACAAGTGGTCGCGCGAGAAGGCGACGCAGGCGATCCTGAGGACGCACACCACGGCGACGACGATCCGCGCGCTGGCCGAGGACCCGAACCCGCCGCGGAAGATCTTCACGATCGGCAAGGTCTTCCGCCGCGAGACGGTCTCCTACAAGCACCTCGCGGAGTTCATGCAGATCGACGGCATCGTCGTCGACGAGAAGGCGAACCTCACTTCGCTGAAGGGGACGCTGACGGAGTTCTACCGCCATCTCGGCTTCGACAAGGTGAAGTTCAAACCGTCCTTCTTCCCGTACACGGAGCCCTCCGCGGAGGTCTTCATCTACAGCGAGAAGCACCAGGACTGGATCGAGGTCTGCGGCTCCGGGATCTTCCGGCCGGAGGTGACGGAACCCCTCGGCTGCAAGGTGCCGGTCCTCGCCTGGGGCGGCGGTCTCGAGCGGATCGCGCTGCTCCAGTACGAGGCGAGCCACATCAAGGCCCTCTACGACGACGACATCGACTGGCTCCGGGAGGTGCCGCTATGCCGGTGATCGGACTTCCCACCCGCGTGCTGCGCTCGTTCCTCGAGTCCGAGCTGACCACCGAGAAGCTCGCCGAGACGATCGACCGGATCGGCTGCGACCTCGAGGAGGTGACGGTCGTCACCGTCTTTGGCTGCCCGTCCTGCGGCGGCCCGGAGACACGGCTGCCCCGCGAGGACCCGCCGAAGCTCTGCGGACAGTGCGGCCACGAGTCGGCCGAGGCGTTTCCGGAGACCGGCCAGGAGGAGATGGTCCGTCTCGACCTGCTCCCGGCCCGGCCGGACCTCTTCGACGCGGGCGGCCTGACGCGGGCGATCCGCGGCTACCTCGGGCTGAAGACGGGTCTGCCGACCTACGACGTCGAGCCCGGGAACGTCGTCGTCACGGTCGACCCGTCCGTGAAGGCCGTGCGTCCGGAGATCGCCTGCGCCGAGATCGTCGGGAACGCGATCTCCGAGGACGACCTCGTGGGGATCTTCCGCCTGCAGGAGGACCTCCACTGGGCGGTGGGCCGCGACCGGAAGCGCGCCAGCATCGGCGTCTACGACATGTCGACGCACGGCGAGGCGATCCACTGGACGACGAAGTCGCCCGACTTCGCCTTCACCCCGCTGGGCATGCCCGGCGAGAAGATGAGCCTGGCCGACGTGCTGGAAAATCACCCGAAGGGCAAGGCCTACGCGCACCTGCTCGAGGGCTTCGACCGCTACCCGGTGCTGATCGACGACGACGGCCAGGTCCTCTCCATGCCGCCGATCATCAACAGCGAGCAGACGAAGCTCAAGAGCGGCGCCACCCGGCTGCTCATCGACGTGACCGGCCCGGACCGCCGATCGGTGGACGACGCGCTGGCGCTCCTGGTGTCCGCGGTGGCGGAGCACGAGGTCACGATCCGCTCCGTGACGATCGAGGACGGCGACGAGACGCGCGTGACGCCGGACCTCGAGCCCACGGTCACCCGGCTCGACCGGGCCCGGACGACCCGCCTCATCGGCGTCGAGATGACGGACGGGGAGATGGACGACTGCCTCGACCGGATGCGCCTCGGGATCGGGGACCGGCACGACGACGGGACGATCGACGTGATCGTGCCGCGCTACCGGACCGACGTCCGTCACGAGGTCGACCTGGTCGAGGACGTGGCGATCGCCTACGGCTTCCACAACCTGCCGTCCACGCTCGTCCCGACGATGACGGTCGGCGTCGAGTTGCCGATGACGCGCCTCTCCTGCGACGTCCGCGCCGTGATGACCGGCCTCTCGTTCTACGAGGCCATGACCTTCGTCCTGACGAACGAGGACGAGCACAGCCGGAGGATGCGGCTGCCCGACGACCTCGGCGAGGTCCGCCTCAGAAACCCGATCTCCGTGACGAACACCATCATGCGGTCGCACATGCTGGGCAGCCTGATGGCGACCTTCGCGCGGAACCGGACCCGCGAGATGCCGCAGCGGCTCTTCGAGCTGGGCGAGGTCGCGCACGCGACGGAGGGTTCCTGCGAGCAGTCTCACCGCCTCTGCATCGGCGTGATGGGGCCCCGCGCGGACTACGCGACCGTCCGGTCCACGGTCGACGAGATCTGCCACGAGACCGGCGTCGGCGTCGACGAGCGGGTCGTCCCGGGCGACGACCACGAGCTGGCGCCGGCGTTCCTGCCGGGCCGCGTGGCGAAGGTCCTGGTCGGCGACGTGGAGCTGGGCGTGATGGGGGAGGTCCACCCGGAGGTGATCGTCGCCTTCGGCCTGGAGCATCCCGTCGCCATGGCCCAGCTCGACATGGACGCTCTGCTCGGGCTCACGAAGTCGTGAACGACGTCCTCGCCGCGACGACCTACGCGGACTTCCGCGCCGCCCTGGCCGGGAGCGGCTGCACGAAGTGCGATCTGGCCGGGGGCCGGACGCAGATCGTCGTCGACCGCGGCGATCCCGACGCGCGGTTGATGCTGATCGGCGAGGGCCCGGGAGCGGAGGAGGATCGGACGGGCCGCGCGTTCGTCGGCCGGTCGGGCCGTCTCCTCGACCGCCTGCTGACGGAGGCGGGCTTCGACATCGAGCGCGAGATCCTGATCGCCAACATCGTCCGCTGCCGCCCGCCGGGGAACCGCGCGCCGAAGGTGTCGGAGGCGAAGGCGTGCCTGCCGTACCTGCGCCACCAGATCTCGCTGGTCGACCCGGATGTCATCGCGTTGCTCGGTGCGTCGGCGATCCGCTTCCTCCTGCCGGACCTGAAGGGCCGGCCGATGAAGGACCTGGTGGGTCGGCCCTTCGACCACGCCGACTTCCCCGGCGCGAAGCTGTTGCCTCTCTATCACCCGGCCTTCCTGCTGCGGGATCCCCGGCGGATCCCGGAGTCGGAGGCGTGGTTCGCGACATTGCGGGGTACGATCGGGAAATGAATCCCAGAACGCTGACCTCTGTGATCCTGCTTCTTCTCGTCGGGTTTTCGAGTGGCTGGCTCATCGGCTCCCGGCGCCCGGCCCCGGTGACGGGCAACGACCTCGCGAACGCCACGGCGGCGCTCGACGAGTTGGTCGCCTATCGCGGCACGGGCGCGCGCGCGGCGCGGAAGGTGATCCGCCTCGTGGACACCATCGTCGCGGGCGGCGGGGCGATGGTCCCGAAGATCGACGCGGCGTTCGGGAAGGTGAGTCCTCATCGCTACGTGTCGAGCGGCGACCAGGCGCCGGGCGTGATCGAGATGGACACGCTGCGGGGCATCCTCTCGCGCCATTCGACGGCGACGATCGCGCTGCTCGAGGCGTTGGACCGGATCGGCGGCGACGCGGTGGTGCCGATCCTGATCCGCGAGGCGGAGCGCCAGGGCGCCAAGGTCCCGACGATGGACCGGATCACGTCGGTGCTGTTCCTGTCGAAGCGGGCGGACCGTTCGGATGTCCGTATCTTCCTGAACAAGCGTGTCGACGGGTTCCTGTCTTCGCAGAAGAACGACTGGGAGACGGTGCGCGTCCTGCAGATCGCGGCGCGGTATCTCGAGCCGGAGATGTGGGACCGGTTGTCGGGCGCGTTTCAGACCGGCTGGGCGGCGGCCAACCTGGCGGACGAGATCGCGCACGCCCTGGTTCAGCTGGACGCGAAGCGCGCGTCGGAGCTCTTCCTGACGATGCTGGCGGATGCGTCGCTGGCGTTGCCGTTGCGCCAGGCGTCGGCCCGTGCGATCGCGCGGATGCCGGCGCACTGGGACACGTCGGTGGCGTTGGTGCTGGGTGATCCGGAGCCGCATGTCGTGGCGGGTTTCGTCCGTGGTTTGCGGGTCGGTCGCTGGGACGAGAAGCGGGTGTTGTGGCGGGACGCGGCGGAGTCGGGTGACGCGGAGACGTTGAGGGCTTATGAGTTGGAGCGTCTGCCGTTGCTCGAGAGGTCGGTGGTGATCATCCGTCGTTTCGCGGAGGCGGTGGGCCCTGAGTGGGCCAAGCGTCTGGATCTCCCGAAGCGGATCGCGGAGTTCGACGGGTTGATCGGCGAGGTGAGGACGAAGTACAAGTTGGGGGACTGAACCCTGCGCTCACGCGGCTGGTTCGAATTCTCTCGACGGACCGAATGCGTCGGCTAAACTCACGCATTCCCCGGTGGGCAGGTAGCTCAGCTGGTAGAGCACGGCACTGAAAATGCCGGGGTCGGTGGTTCAAGTCCACTCCTGCCCACCATCTCCTTTCAGCACCAATCCTCGGCTGAGGTTCCGGAAGACCCACCGAAGCTGTCGCTTCCTTGAACTGCTTTCCCAGCCGTCCCGTCCAGGTGGTGGGGAGTTCCGCGAGTGGTCCAGTGACGAGGGCCGAGCGCGGGACATCCGGAACCTGCCGTGGGGGGGGGACAGGCAACGAACCCTCACTGTCCTTGATCTGGGATTGATCTTCAGAAGGCTGCTCCGCCACCTGCCCTGGCGGGCCTGGCTCAATCAGCGAAGCGCCTGCATGGTGAGGAACCCGATCACGATCGCGCAGAAGATGAGGAACCCCAGCCGGTGCTTGATCGCGGCCAACTGCATGTCCCGGTAGCGGCCCGAATTGGGGGCCTCTCTGAGGGGGTGACCACAGTTCGGACAGGTTGCCGCAAGAACCGAAACCGGGTGTTCGCAGGCTGAGCACTTGGTGAGTTCAGGCATCGGGCTACTCCCGTCATCCCTCGGCGGAACGGCAGGGGCATTCTAGCTCGGTGAATCGGTGTCAGGCACCGATTCCAAACCCATGGTATCCCACAACCCTGGGGCCTGAGGGACGAGGTTGGATACTCTGTGATCAACGTCAGGGCGGTCCTGACCCACGCGGAGTACGACGCGGGCCGATGGAAGGACTGAGCGATGCCGGGGACCAAGCACGCCGCAGATGAGAAGCTGCCGGGCCGGTTCGATGAACTGGTGCGGCTCATGCCTCCCCAGGCGATCCGGGACGACTCCCAACTCGAGAACGTACTGGAGATGATCGACCGCCTGATGGCGACCCGGCGGCTGACCCGGGGACAGGAGATCTACCTGGAAACCCTGGTGCAGCTCGTCCAGGTCTACGAAGCCGCGCACCACGCGATCGACACCTCGGACCTGCGGGGAATCGAATCCCTCGAGCACCTCCTCGCCGAGAACGGGATGAACGCATCCGACCTCGCGAGGCTCCTGGGCATGCACCCCAGCATGGGCTCGAAACTGCTGAGAGAAGATCGATCCCTGACGGTCCGGCACGTCCGGAAGCTCGCGCGTCACTTCAAGGTGAGCCCCGAGCTGTTCATCGACTGACCAGCGGGAAACCCCCGAAGTCGTTGCCCCACGTGGGGCACGACATTCCCGCGGCCCGCCGCCGCCCTTTTGGACCGAACCCCGCGCACCTCGATCCGTTTGCCCACGACACAGCCGTCTCTCAACCCGAGGTGAGCCTTGAAGACCAGGTCGTGGACCGCGTTCCTCCTCCTTCTGATCCTCCCCGTCGTCCTCGCCGGGGAGCGCGACGACGCCGAAGCGCGCGCGCGAGCCGCGTACCTCGACGGCAACTACGACGTCGGCATCGCGCTCTACCGCGAACTCGCGGAGAAGCACGGAGACGGCCCCGGGGCGGATCGCTACGCCATGCTGGCCGTCCGCGGACTCTCCCTCGCCACGAAACACCCGGAAGCCGCCGAGGCCGGTGAGGCGTTCCTCGCGAAGTACCCGCAGTCCCGCTTCCGCGAGAAGATCGCGTACCTGACCGCGCGCGAACTGCTGCTCGCCGGTCGGGGCGAGGACGCCTCCTCCCTCATGGCCGCCTCGCTCGGCCGCCTGAAGGCCGCGGAAGGGCGGCATCAGCTGGCCCGGTACTACGTCGAGGCGGCGGATCGCGCCTACGCCGGTCGGACGCCCGCGGATCCGTTCGACCCCGGCGTTCCCCCCGACTACGCGAAGGCGCTCCGTCTCTACGGCCTCGCCCGTCGCATCGGACTTCCCGCGGACCGGAAAGAGGAACTGGTCCTGAGGATCGCGCGGGTCGCGGCGCGGACGAAAGGCTGGAGCCTGGCCCTCGAGGTTCTCGGCTCCCGGGATTCCGAGGAGGCCCTGTTCCTGAGAGGTCGTGCGCGGATCGGCCAGAAGAAGGTCGAACTCGCGAAGGAGATCTTCGAACAGCTCCTCACGAAGTACGCGGACTCGAAGTTCGCTCCGGAAGCGCTGTTCCTGCTCGGCACCCCGGATTCGCTGGCGCGACTCGCCGAGACCTGTCCGGACCACGAGCTGGCGCCACGGGCCGGGCTCCGACGCGGTCAGATCTTCGCGGACGCCGGAGACGCGGACCTGGCGGTCGCGGCCTGGGACGAGACGGCCGGGGACTTC
The DNA here is from genome assembly GCA_039714635.1 of Planctomycetota bacterium. Lineage (GTDB taxonomy): Bacteria > Planctomycetota > JAJSAM01 > JAJSAM01 > JAJSAM01 > JBDLIY01. The sequence goes on along the minus strand of JBDLIY010000100.1, from coordinate 2,430 downwards.
CCGGAGTCCGGGCTCGCGCCGCGGGCCGCCCTGGCCGCCGCCGATCTGCTCTCGAAGCGCTCCGACCGCTTCCACGAGGCGGAGCGCCGGTACCGGGACTTCCTCCGGGACTTCCCCGACCATGCGGACTTCGCCCGGGCCCGGGACGGCCTGACGCGCGCCTGGTTCGCGCGCGGGCAGAGGCTCCTCGCGGAGAAGCGCACCGACGAGGCCGCGAAGGTCTGGGCCGCCCTGCGGGAGGCGTACCCGCTCTCGCCCCATGCGCCGCGCAGCCTGTGGCAGGAGGCGCGGGCCCGGAAGGGGGAGGCGGCCACGAATCTGCTGCGCGAGCTGGTCTCGCGCTACCCGAAGTCCCGGGAGGCGCCCCGGGCCGCCCTTCACGTGGCCGGTGAACTGGAGGCTCTCCCGGGCCGGATCGCGGACGCCGTCGCGGCGCTCAACCGCGTGATCCGCCTCTACCCGGACTCCGCCGAGGCGAAGCAGGCCGAAGGCCGCATCCGGATCATGAAGGAGAAGTTCCTCGAGGTGGAGCTTCCGGCCCCGCGCACCGCGGGAGCGGCCCCGGCCCTGATTCTCCGGACCCGGAACATCTCCGCGCTGTCGGGGCGGATCTACCACCTCGACACGATCCGCTACTTCCGGAAGCACGGCAGCCTGGAAGGCATCGACGAGCTGATGCTGGAGGTCATCGCGCCCGACGCGCGGTTCACCCACGAGGTCGAGGGCTACGAGGACTACCGGACGATCCCGGGCGAGCTGCCGGTTCCCGTCACCGGGCCCGGGACCTGGGTCGTGGTCGTGGAAGGCGGCGATCTCGCGGCCGTCGGCCTGCTCGTGGTCTCGGAGATCACCCTGATCACGAAGGAGTCCCCGCGCGGCGTCCTCGGCTTCGTGCAGCGCGCGGATTCCGGTGAGCCGGTCGAGGGGGCGACGCTCCTCGTGCGGACCGCTGGCGGAGAGGTGCTCGAAGCCGTGACGGGAAAGGACGGCGTGGCGCGTCTCCCGTTCGAGAACCGGGGCGGCGGGGTCGGCGTCCTGGCGACGCTCGGCAAGTCCATCGCCATCGACGATCACCGCGGCGTGGCGAGGAAGCTCCGCGGGCTGTCGACGAGGGTCCACATCACGACGGACCGGCCCGTCTACCGAGCCGGCCACACGGTGCGCTACCGCGCTGTCGTGCGCCGCGCGTCGGGCGGGTTCTTCGAGACTCCGGCCGGCGAGGCGGTGCGCGCGACCGTCACCGACCGGGCCGGCAACCGACTGCACACGATGGAGGGGAAGCTCTCGGACTTCGGGACGACGGACGGCGAGTTCGTCCTTCCCGCCGACCTGCCCCCGGCGAGGTACACGATCCAGGTCGAGTTCGGAGGGAAGACGTACCGGTCGCCCATCGAGGTCCGGGCGTATCGCAAGCCGCAGATCTTCTTCGAGGCGACGCCCGGCAAGCCGGACTACCTGGCCGGCGACCGGGTCACGATCGAGATCCGGGCGCGCTACTCGTTCGGCCGACCGGTCGCGCGGCTCCCCGTGCGCTCCTGGGTGCGGACCCGCCGCGTCGGAGGGAAGTGGGGCAAGTCCGAGCACGCACCCCTGACGACGGATGCCGCTGGCGTCGCCACGATCCAGGTCACCACGCAGCCCGGGGAAGACCGGGAGATCGAAGTCAACGTGCAGGCCACGGACGCCACGCGGCGGCACTACGGGATCCGCCGGACGGTGATCATTCCCGCCGCCGGGTTCCGGGCGTCGCTCGAGAGTTCGCTCGACACCGCGTTCCCGGGCGAGGAGGTCCGCCTGGTCCTCAGAACCACGAACGCGATGGGCGAACCGGTCGCGGCCCGGGGAGAGATCGAAGTCGGTCGGGCGCCGGCCGCGAGCCGGGACCCGGCGTTCTCCGTCGTGAAGAAGATCCCGGTGGAGACTCTCGAGACCGGCCGTGTCGAGATCGACGTGGCGGTGGACGGAATCGGCCGGCATCGCTTCCTCTTCACCGGCGTCGATCGCAGAGGGAAGGTGGTCCGGGCCGAGGTCCGCGTCGAGGTCATCGAGGGCGCGAACCGTGTCGTCGTGCGCGCGGAGCGGTCGGAGGTCCACGTCGGAGAGACCGCCCGCGTGACGATCACGTCTCCCGTGGCGGGGCGCCATCTCCTCCTCACCTGCGAGGGGGAAGAGGTGCACGGCTACCGCGTGATCCACCTGCCGGAGACGCGGAACGTGATCGACGTCCCGATCACTCCGGAGCTCGTGCCGAACATCCGGATCGAAGGCGCGCTGGCCCACGACGGCCGACTCTATCGGGGCGGGGACAGCCTGAACGTCTTCGAGCGGATCCTCGTGACGGTCCGACCGGAGAAGCCGGAATACGGTCCCGGCGAGCTCTGCCGGCTGACCGTCACGACGAAGAAGGACACCGGAGATCCGGTGCCGGCC
>JBDLIY010000099.1:0-10678 GCA_039714635.1 Planctomycetota bacterium | reverse complement strand
TCCCCGCATGAAGGGCAACCTCCTCAGACTCGTCGGTCCCGGCCTCCTCGTCGCCGCCACCGGGGTCGGGGCCGGGGACCTCGCCACCGGAGCGTTCTCCGGGGCGCAACTCGGCCTCGCCGTGCTCTGGGCCGTCGTCGTCGGAGCCTTCCTCAAGTTCGTGCTGACCGAAGGCCTGGCCCGCTGGCAGATCGCCACCGGGGAGACGCTCCTGAAGGGAGCCGTGACCCGGCTCGGACCGGTCGTGAAGTTCGGGTTCGGAATCTACCTCGTCGGGTGGAGCTTCTTCGTCGGGGCGGCCCTCATCAGCGCCTGCGGGGTGACCGCGCACGCGCTCGTGCCGGTGTTCGACGACCCGACGACCGGGAAGATCGTCTTCGGGATCGCCCTCAGCCTGCTGGGGATGGCGCTGGCGCTGATGGGCGGCTACCGGCTCTTCGAGAAGGTGATGTCCGTCGCCATCGGGATCATGTTCGTAACGGTTGTGGTCACGGCGGTGATGCTGAAACCCGCGTGGGGGCAGGTGGCCATGGGCACGCTGGTGCCGTCCATTCCCCAGCTCGACGGGGCGGGCCTGGTCTGGACGGTGGCGCTGATGGGCGGGGTCGGGGGGACGCTCACCGTGCTCTGCTACGGGTACTGGATCCGGGAGGAGGGGCGGGACGGGCCGGAGAGCATGCGGATCGTCCGCATCGACCTCGGGATCGGCTACGCGGTGACGATGTTCTTCGGCCTGGCGATGGTCGTCATCGGGAGCATGATCAAAGTGGACGGCCGGGGCGCCTCCCTCGTCGTCGACCTCGCCGCGAAGCTGGAGGAGCCGCTCGGCGCGTTCGGCCGCTGGGCGTTTCTGATCGGAGCGTTCGGGGCGGTGTTCTCCAGCCTGCTCGGCGTCTGGCAGGCGGTCCCGTACCTCTTCGCGGACTACCTGGGCCTCGTCGGCGGGAAGCGCGAGGGGCGTCTGGACCCGAAGCAGGTCACGAAGTCGCGCCCCTACCGCGCGTACCTCGTTCTGCTGGCGGTGGTGCCCATGGTCGGGCTGTTCATGAAGTTCAGGGAAGTGCAGAAGTACTACGCGGTGATCGGCGCGCTGTTCATCCCGATGCTCGCCCTGGTTCTGCTCGTCCTGAACGGGCGCAAGGCGCTGGTGGGCCGGTGGCGGAACGCCTGGACGACGTCGCTGGTGCTGATCCTGGCCCTGGCTCTCTTCCTGCTGCTCGGCTACTTCGACATCCGCCGACGCTTCGGTTAGTTCCGCACCTAGTCCCTCACGAAGTTTCGCCCCACCGCCGCCGGCGGGCCCGTCCGGCGTCCGCGGAACAGCAGGGGCCGGGCCGCGAGCACCAGCAGCGTCAGGACGTACGGCAGGCCGGGCATCAGGTGCTCCAGGGAACTGCTCTTGAAGCCGAGCTCGAGCGTGTTCGTCACCGCCTGGCCGGAGGCGAAGATCAGGCAGCCGATCGCCGTGGGGATCGGACGCCACCGGCCGAAGACCACCGCGGCCAGCGCGATGAAACCGCGCCCCGCCGACATCTCCTTCACGAAGGAGCCGGCCGTGAACGCGAGGATGACGCCCCCCAGTCCCGAGAGGGCGCCCGACACGACGACGCCGGAGAGGCGCGTCCGGAACACGTCGATCCCGACCGCGTCCGCCGCCTCCGGGTTCTCCCCGCACGCGCGGAGGCGCAGCCCCCACTTCGTCCGGTAGACCGCCAGGAACACGAGCGGGACCGCGAGGACGGCGAGCAGCGTGATCGGGGAGAACGGGCCGATCGATCCGAGCGCCCCTTCCGGCAGCTGCGGTGAGCTGCCCTTCGAGCCGTAGAACGTCTTCAGACAGAGCAGAGTGCCGGCCGACGCGAGCAGGTTGATCGCGACGCCGGAGACGACCTGGTCCACGCGCAGCCGCATGGAGACGTAGCCGTGGACGAGGCCGAGCACGGCGCCGGCGGCCGTCCCGCCGAGGAGACCGAGCACCGGGCTCCCGGTGAGCAGCGTCGTCGCCGTGGCGAAGAACGCGCCGGTGAGGATCATCCCCTCGAGGCCGATGTTCACGACGCCGCCCCGCTCGGAGCAGAGCCCGCCGAGGGCCGCGAGGAGCAGCGGCGTGGCGGCGAGGAGGGTCGCGACGACGAGGTCGATCACGCCGTCACCTCCTTCCCGGCCCGGCGCCGCGGCTTGCGGATCGCCTCGGAGGCGACGAGGACGATGACGAGCACCTCGAGCAGCCCCACGCTCTCCCGGGGGATGCCCGCCATCGCGTCCATCGCGAACGCCCCGGATCTCAGCAGCGCGAAGAGCAGCGCGGACAGGACGACGAACGCCGGGCGGCAGCCCGCGAGGAGCGCCACCGCGATCCCCGTGAAGCCGTAGCCCGGGGAGAACCCCTCGACGTAGGAGCCGTGCACGCCGAGGACCTGCGTCGTCCCCGCGAGCGCGGCCAGGCCGCCGGCGATCAGGAAGCTCGCGAGGATGATGCGCCCGCCCTTCGCCCCGGCCGCCTCCGCCGCCTTCGGCCTCCCGCCGAACGCCCGGAGGATCAGCCCGAACCGCGTCCGGAAGAGCAGCCAGTCCGCGGCCAGCGCGAACGCCGCGGCGACGAGCAGCGGCCCCCAGCCCCGCGGCAGCATCACGGCGGGAGGCACGTCCGCGGTCTTCGGCTCCATGCCCTGGTAGCCCACCTCGGCCAGGAGGAAGCTCACCAACGAGAACGCGATGAAGTTCAGGAGGATCGTCGCGATGACCTCGTGGATGGCGAGGCGCGCGCGCAGCCACCCCGCGACCGCGCCCCAGAGCGTCCCCGCCGCCATCGACGAGGCGACGATCAGCGGCAGCAGCAGGGCCGGCGGGAGGTAGGCGAAGTGCGCACCGACGAAGCCGGCGACGAAGCCCGCGGTGACGAGCTGTCCCTCGGCCCCGATGTTGAACAGCCCGGCGCGGTACGGGATCGCGACGGCGAGTCCCGTGAAGATCAGCGGCGTCGCGCCGTCGAGCGTGCGCGCGAGGTCGGCCCGGGTCCCGATCGCGCCGAGGATGAACGCGCCCGGGTCCTCCCCGGCGAGGGAGAGCACAATCCACCAGACGGACGTGACGATCGCGGCGAGCTCGAGTCCCGCGAGGAAGCGCCTCATTCGCCGCCTCCGCTCATCAGGAGCCCCAGCTCCTCTTCCGTCGTCGTTCCCGGCACGACCTCGCCGGCGATCTTCCCTCGGGCCATCACGAGGATCCGGTCCGCGAGGGCGAGCAGTTCCGCCACGTCGGACGAGGTGACGACGACGGCCGCGCCGGCGTCCCGGGCCGCCCGGATCTTCCCGTACACGTTCTCGATGGCGCCGACGTCGAGCCCGCGCGTCGGCTCGGCGAGGAGGAGCGCGGCGGGCCCGCCGCCGAGCGCCCGGGCGAGCACGATCTTCTGCTGGTTCCCGCCGGAGAACGCGCTCGCGGGGGCGGAGGGGTCCGGGGGGTTCACGTCGAACCCGGCGATCGCCTCTTCCGCGCGGCGGCGCATCGCGGGGCGGGGCAGCCGGAAGCCGGCGGCGCCCCGGCGGCCGAGTTCCAGGTTCTCCTCCGCGCTCATGGAGGGCACGAGGCCACACTCGAGGCGGTCCTCGGGGACGTACGCCAGGCCCGCGGCGAGCCGGTCGCGCACGGAGAGACCCGAGAGGTCGCGGCCGTCGACAGCGACCCTCCCGCCGCCCGGCCGCAGCCCGAGGATCGCTTCGAAGAGCTCGCGCTGGCCGTTCCCGGAGACGCCGGCGATCGCGGTCACCTCCCCGCCGCGCACCTCGAACGAGACCCCTCGCACGGCCGGCGTGGCCCGGTCCGAATCCGCCGTGAGATCCTCGACGGAAAGACGGACCGCTCCCGGCTCGCGCCCGCCGCCGTTCGCGGCGCCCCCGAGCACGTCGCGGCCGACCATCATCCGGGCCAGCTCCCGCTCGCTCGTCCCGGCGGTCACGACGGTGCCGACCTTCTTCCCGCGACGCATCACGGTCACGCGGTCGCTCGCCGCCAGGACCTCGGGCAGACGGTGGGAGATGAAGAGGATCGTCCGGCCTTCCCCGGCCAGTTCCCGGAGGACGCGGAACAGGTCGTTCGCCTCCACCGGGGTGAGGACGTCGGTCGGCTCGTCGAGGATGAGGACCCGCGCGCCGTGGATCAGGTGGCGGAGGATCTCAACCCGCTGCTTCTCCCCCACGGAGAGATCGGCGACGACGGCGTCCGGCTCCACGGCGAAGCCGATGCGCTCCGCGGCCTGCGCGATCTTCTCCCGGAGGTCACCGAGACGCCTCGGCTCCCGGCCCAGGGAGATGTTCTCGAGCACCGTGAAGACCGGCACGAGGGTGAAGTGCTGGTGGACCATGCCGATGCCGGCCCGCCCGGCTTCGAGAGCGGAGCGGAACCGGACCTCCCGGCCTCCGATCCGGATCCGGCCGGAGTCCGGCGCCGTCAGGCCGCCGAGCAGGCGCATCAGCGTCGTCTTCCCGGCCCCGTTCTCACCGACGATCGCGTGGATCTCGCCGGCCTCGACGTCGAGCGAGACGTCGTCGACGGCCAGCACGCCGGGCCAGGCCTTCCTCAGCGACTCGAGGGCGACCGCCGGCATCACTCGGCCTCCGGGAGCGTCTCGCTCACCCGGATCCGGCCCGCGACGATGTCGGCCTCGAGCGCCGAGAGCCGCGCCTCCATCTCCGGCGTGACGGCGGCCCGGTTGTGCTCGTCGAGCGCCCAGCCCAGCATGCCCTCCGCGAGGCCGACGCTCCGGACGCCGCCGACGGGCTCGCCGGCGACGACGTCGCGCGCCGTGCGGAACACCGTCTCCTCCACGCGCTTCAGCATCGAGGTGAGCACGCGCCCGGGCGCCATGTCGTTCTGGTTCGCGTCGACACCGATGGCGTAGATCCCCTCCTCGGCGGCGGCGCGGATGACCCCGTTTCCGGTCGCGCCGGCGGCCTGGAAGACGACGTCCGCGCCCTCCCGGATCTGCCGCAGTGCCTTGGCCTTGCCGGTCACGGGATCGGAGAAGGAGCCCGCCCAGGCCGAGAGCACGCGGAGATCCGGCCGGACGTGGCGGGCGCCCTGGGCGTAGCCGGCGAGAAACTTCTCGATCAGCGGAACCTTCATCCCGCCGACGAATCCCACGGTGCCGGTCTCCGTGGCGAGGGCGGCGAGCGCGCCGACCAGGAAGCAGCCCTCCTCCTCCCGGAAGGCGTAGGAGCGGACGTTCGGCAGGTCGAGCACGCCGTCGATGAGGAGGAACTCCGTGTCCGGATATCGCGGCGCCACGCGCTCGAGCTTCGAGGTCATGAGGTAGCCGACCGCCACCACGAGGTCGTAGCCGCGCTCGGCGTAAAAGGCGAGGTAGGCCTCGTCCTCGGCGTGGTCCACCGGCTCGCCCAGGGCACCCTCGACACCGAGTTCACGCTCGGCCCTCACGAGCCCCGCGTACGCCAGGTCGTTGAAGGAGCGGTCCCCGAGCCCTCCGACGGACAGGACGAGGGCGACGCGAACGACGTCCGGGGCGTTGGCTCCGGGGCCGTCCCGGGCGGGCCCGAAGATCGCCAGAAACAGGGCGACTCCGACCAGAATAGGGGTAATCTTCCTCATAACCGCACCACGGGCTTGCGGGCGCGTCTTGCGACACTGTCTCAACGAATATGGTCAAGACGAATTCCGCAAGTGCCGATATGGACAGTGGTTTATAGCGTCTGGAGATCGAAAAAAGCAAACCGTCCGAAAGGCCGGGACGCAAAGCTACAGGGCCTGATCGCCGCGCGCGGCGACTGGCAGCCAGCTGCCGAAACTTCGAGAGTCGGCCGTCCCCGGTCGTTCGGATGTCGCGGGAGGCAACCGTGGCGTCAGGACCCGAAGTGTGCCGTGAAGGACGCGAAGCCGGCTTCACCGTCCTCGAGGCCGCCATCGCGATGGCGATGCTGGCGGTCGCGCTCCTCGCCCTCTGGGGCACCCTCATCTACTGCACGCGGTCCAACGTGGCGGCGGAGCAGAAGAAGCGGGCGATGATCGCCGCCCAGAGCAAGATCGAGGAGTTGAAGACCGTCCCCTTCCACTCGCTCATCGGCGAGTTCGGTCCCGGCGGCAACACCGGCGACCAATTCGGGGTCACGAGTCTCGACGACGAACTCTCCGGCGCCGACGGCCGAATCGTCTTCTACACCGACGAAACGGACACGTCGACCGACCCGTCCATCGGCCTCCCGATGGACCTCAACGGAGACGGGGACGCGACCGACACCGACGTCGCCGGTACCTGCATCCTGCTGCCGGTGAAGATCTCCATCCGGTGGGACGGCGTCCTCGGGCGCCAGCGGGTCGACCTCCGGACGATCCTCAGAAAGGAGGAGTGGTGAGCCAGGAACGGAATTCCGGCGTCACGCTCGTCGATGTCTGCATCGCAGCGGCCATCGTCGTCGTTATCTGCGGGGTCGCCTACCCCGGCTTCATCGTGGCGAACGACACGATGGCGGTCTCGGGCCAGAAGGTGCGCCTCGAAGACGCGAAGGACCGGATCCTGAAGGCGCTCATCCAGGAGGTCCGCACGGGCCGCCTGGTCGCGATGTCCCCGGGGGGACAGGCCCCCTGGGTCGACATCCACCCGCCGGTGACGGGCATCGCCCTCGACAAGATCGACGACAAGGGGGCCATACCGTGGAACCCGGCGGAGACGCACCGCCTGGCATTCCGCGAGACGGGGCGGCTGAAGGAGCAGGACGCGGGAGAGGACCTCAACGGGGACGGCGACGAGTTCGATGAGTTCGCGCTCGGCGTCATCGAGCTGACCACGCCGCTGGGAACGCGACGGATCACGGAACGGGGACGGGTCATCCTCGGCCTGCCGCTGTACACCGAGGACCTGGATGGCGACGGAGCGCCGGATCCCCTGTTCGGGCTTCGGAACCGGGAGTTCACGGTCCGCCTGTTCCTCGTGCGGCAGGACGTGAAAGGGCGCTACCACCGGGCGAATCTCGCTCATTCCATCTACCTGAGAAACGCCCAGGAGTGAATCCACGTGAAGCTCCGCCTTGTCTGGATCGCCGCGCTGCTCCTCGTCGCTGCCGGTCCGCTCCTCGCCCGGGGGACCGCCCGGCCCATCGGGGGCCGCCGCGCGGACATCCGGGCCCGCGAGCGCGACCGGATGCAGCGCGAGTACGGGGCGATACGGAAGGCCCGCGCCGCGAAGCTGCGTGAGGCCCGCGAGGCGACGGCGGGACACGACGGAGAGGGCGTGCGGGGCTGGCGAAGCGGGAACTACGGGACGATCGCCGCGCCCGAGTTCGAACCGGAGCCCGAACCGGTCGATCGCCGGACGGCCGGCGTCCGCACGATCAAAGGCGCGCCGAAGTACCTCCTCTACAGCCTCGTCGTCGCCCTCTCGGGTCTGCTCGTCGTGCGGGTCCGACGGCGACGCCGGGCGCAGGTCACTTCGTAGCGATCGGCGCCGTGAACTTCTTCAGGAAGAGGATCGCGAACGCCGTCTGCACGGGCTCGTTGTAGCCGCCTGTCCAGAACCCGCGCCGGTCCTGTTCCTCGACGAGGCGCGTCGCGCCCGGGGCGTACCACGCTTTCCCCCCCATTCCGCCCCGACGACCGAGGACGCCGGCCCGCTCGATGCCGTAGAGCGCGTAGAGGCTGTCCGTATCGATCTTCATCTTCTCTCCGAGGGCGGAGAACCCCCGGTCGATGGCGGCGAGGATCTTCTTCCGTTCGTCGTCCTCGGCGTCCCCTTTCCCCGGATTCAGGTTCTCGAGGCAGACGAGCAGCGACGCGACACCGGCCGCGGTCATGCTGGTCGATCCCGCGGAGACGTTCGGCCCGGGGACGTAGGACCAGCTCCCGTCCTCGATCTGCGTCCCGAGGAAGTGATCCGTCGCCCTGCGCCAGGTCCGCTGCGGCACCTTCACACCCGCCTTCGCCGCGGCCCGCAGGCCCAGCACGGCGTACTGGCTGTTCGAGTTGTCCCCGTTGCCGTTCGGGTAGCCCCAGATCCCCGAGTCCTTCTGGTTCTCGACCAGCCACTTCGCGCAGGCGGCGATCTTGCGCTTGAACCGCTTGCCCCCGCACGCCTCCAGCGCCATCGCCACGATTCCCGCGTCGTAGGTCCGCTGGGGCGTGGGCGCCTTGACGATGTACTCGAGGCCGGCCCGGAGGTCCCGGTCCTTCTTCGGATCGAGCCCGGAGGCGCGTAACGCGAGGACCACGAGCGCGGTCGTCCCCACCGGGTGACCGCCGTACTCCCAGGGGGTGTCCTCCTTGCGGATCGCCTTCAGCGCCGCCGCGCCCTTCTCGATCGCGAGGTTGACGAGAGCCTGGTCGAACGAGGCCGGGTCCGGCTTCTTCACGTCCTCGAAGGAGAAGTCCCCGCCGTACTCCTTCCACCACTTCTCCCAGAGATCGGCCCGGTCCCCGAACTGCTGGCCGGTGATCCGCTCGAGTGTCACCTGGGCCTCGACCCGGATCGTCTTGTCCCCCGACCTGGCGAACTCGATCAGCGCCGGGATCGCCTCCCGGATCGGGACGCCGCGGAGCGCCCGGATCGCCGCGATCACGAGCCGGACGTCCTCGCCGGAGAGCGCGGTGAGGATCGCGTCCCGCGCGCCGAGACTCTTGCCCCCCACCGCGCCGATCGCCTCGATCAGCACCGCGGCCAGTTCGCCCTCCGACCGGCGCAGGCGCTCCACCATCGCCATGGCCGCGTCGGAGATCCCGGCCCGCCGCGCGATCGTCGCGGCCGTGAGCGTGAGTCCGTCGTCGTCGGAGGCGATCGCTTCGAACAGGACGTGAAGGACGCTCTTCTCCGCTCCGGAGAAGGCCTTCGGCACCTGGTCGCGGTCGTACTTCCTCGTGTCGTCGTAGATCCGGAGCAGCAGGCGCGCCCCGCGCGGCGTCAGGGACTGTGTCAGCGTCGAGATCAGCGACGTACCGGAGTTCGGGAAGTCGGTGAGGTACCGCTCCGCCTCGACGTCGAACCGCGGATCGTTCCGCCGCCCGAGGTAGCGGATCACGTTCGACCGCATCCCGGAGTTCGACGAGGTGAGCGCCTGTTCCAGCACGTGGGCGGGAAGGGCTTCCTTCCGGTAGCTCGTGTACGCGGAGAGAACCGAGTTCCGCAGGCTCTCGTCCCCCTCGTCCCAGAACGTGACCAGCGCCTTCGCCGCGGACGGAAGCGACATGCGGGCGATGGAGTAGACGGTGTTGAGCCGGATCGAGTTGTCCTTGTCGCTTCCGACCACGCTGACGAGGAACCGCAGCGCCGGCTCCGTGTCGAGCGCGGCGATCGCGTTGACGGTCTGGATCCGGACGGCGTACGGCTCTCCTCTCTCCCGCTCGAACTGCGCCGTCAGGGAGGAGAGATCGGGAGCGAAAAAGAAGAGCAGACAGACGATCAGTGGCCGCATCGGATCAGGATACCCTATCCGCCATGAACCTCGCTCCGCTGATCGACCACACCATCCTCCGTCCCGACGCCGACGACGCGGCGCTCGCTGGTCTCGCGGCCGAGTGCGTCGAGCACGGCTTCTTTTCGGCCTGCGCCCACTCCCGCCACGTGCCCCTCCTCGCGAGAGAGCTCGCCGGCACCGACGTGAAGATCACCTCCATCGCCGGGTTCCCCCTCGGCGCCGCCCACCAGACCGTGAAGGCCCGGGAAGCCGGGATCTGCGTCGAACTCGGCGCCCACGAGGTGGACATGGTCCTCTCCGTCGGCGACCTGGTCTCCGGCGAGACCGCCCGCGTCGAGGCGGACATCCGCGCGGTCCGCGACGCCATCCCCGACGCGGTCCTCAAGGTCATCCTCGAGTGCGGCCTCCTGACGGACGACCAGAAGCGCGAAGCCGCCCGCATCACGATGGCCGCCGGCGCGGACTTCGTGAAGACGAGCACCGGCTTCGGCCACGGCGGCGCGACGGTGGAGGACGTCCGTCTCCTCCGCGAGGTCGTCGGCCCGGACTACGGCGTCAAGGCCAGCGCGGGCATCCGCACGCGCGACCAGGCCCTGGCCCTCGTCGAAGCCGGCGCGAGCCGACTCGGGACGTCCGCCGGAGTGGCGATCGCGGGCTGATCTCAGTTCGTTCTCTCGATATCGTCCTCCCCTGTGGTCACGAACGACTCCCCGTTCGCGAACTCCCACTCCAGCCGCTCCCCGGCCCGCCCGGAGACCCGCACGGCCCCGCGATGCACGGAGCGCAGGTGGTGGGCCGCACAGCAAGCCGTCCGATTGGCCACCTCATCCGACCCGCCCCGCGACCGAAACCGGATGTGATGGTCATGCACCGCGGTCCGCGTGCACCCGGGAACCGAGCAGAACCCGCCGGCCCGGCCCATCACCTCCCGCCTCGCCAAGGAGATCCGTTTCTTTCTGAGCTCCACCTCCTCTCTGTACACCACCCGGAAGTACGCCGCCATCCGGGCCAGGGCCTCCCCCACGGAGATCACCTCTCCCCGCGCCCGGTAGAACGCCTGGCAAGCCCGGATCGCCGCCGAGATCACCTCGAAGGCGTACTTCGGTCCCCACAGCCGCCGAACCCCCGCGGCACGGTTCTGTCGGTCCTCTTTCTCGTCGCTCTCCCGCTCCACCTGCTGGAGGGTGGTCGACGCCGCTTCGGCGATTCGCTCCGCGACGTCGCCCGGTGTGGCGTCCTTCACGACGAAGAGCGCCTTCGTG
>JBDLIY010000098.1:0-10697 GCA_039714635.1 Planctomycetota bacterium | reverse complement strand
CGCACACCGGAGGCTTCAAGTCCGCCCTGCGCGCCGCGCTGCGCGAGGACCCGGACATCGTCCTCGTCGGCGAGATGCGCGACCTGGAGACGACCCAGATCGCGATCGAGACGGCGGAGACGGGCCACCTCGTGCTGGGGACGCTGCACACGACGACGGCGTCGAGCACTGTGGACCGCGTGATCGACCAGTTCCCGCCGGACCGCCAGGCGCAGATCCGGACGATGCTCTCGATGTCGTTGAAGGCCGTGGTGTCGCAGACGCTGGTGCCGCGGAAGGACCGGCAGGGCCGGGTGGGCGCGTTCGAGATCCTGCTGGTCACGGCGGGCGTCGCGCACAACATCCGTGAGGGCAAGACGCACCAGATCCCGTCGGCGATCCAGACGGGCGGCCGCATGGGAATGCAGATGCTGAACATGCACCTGCTGAAGCTGGTGCGTGACGGGATCGTGGAGCCGCAGGTCGCCTACGGCAAGTCGGTGGACCGCGCCGACCTGGCGAACCAGCTCCGCTCGAGCGGCTACCAGGTCACGGTCTGAACGGACTCACCCGTCCCGCATGTCCCCCGGCGGGTGATCCAGATTCACGAACTTCGGCAGGTCGAAGTCCTCCGGCGAGAGGCCGCCGGGTTCCGGCTTGTCGTCCGGCGTCTCCCGGCCGCCGTCGTCGAACCACGAGTCCACCGTCGCGTGGCCCGCGCCGAGTTGCCGCGCCTTCCGGGCCATCTCCAGGTCGTTCGTGACGACGAGGAGGTCGGACGGCCGGTCGGCGTCGAGGATGCGGTCGAGGATCGCGCGGTCGGCCTCGTCCCGGCGGCAGTAGTGGACGCGGATGCCCTCCTCGCGCGCGCTCTCGGGGAGGCCGGGAGGCGCGCCGCGGGCGTCGAAGTAGACGACCGCCGCGGCGTCGACCTCCCGGACGCGGATCAGGAGCTCCCGCCGATCCGCCTCGTGGCTCCCGCCCGAGACCCCCAGTCTGTGGAGGGCCCCCAGTCTGTGGAGAGCCCCCAGTCTGTGGAGGGCATTATGCCCGTCGACGAGGACCGTGCGCGGCAAGGGATCAGGCGAGGGAGCCGAGGATCCGGTCGCGGATCTCCTCGACCTTCCCCACGCCGTCGACCTTGATCAGCTTCGGCGCCGCGCCCGGAACGGACGCCGCCCACTCCTCGTAGAACTTCACGAGCGGTTGCGTCTGCTCGTGGTAGAGGGAGAGCCGGTGGCGGACGGTCTCCTCGTGGTCGTCGTCGCGCTGGACCAGGTCTTCGCCGGTCTCGTCGTCCTTCCCCTCGACCTTCGGCGGGTTGAAGACGACGTGGTAGGTCCGGCCGGAGGCCAGATGGACCCGCCGGCCGCTCATCCGCCGGATGATCTCGTCGTCCGGAACTTCGATCTGGATGACGTAGTTGACCTGGACGCCCATGTCGCGCAGCCCCTCGGCCTGCGGGATCGTCCGGGGGAAGCCGTCGAGGAGGTAGCCGTTCCCGCACTCCGGTTCCTGGAGGCGCTCCCGGATGAGGGCGAGGATGGTGTCGTCGCCGACGAGGCTCCCGGCGTCGATGACCTTCTTCACCTCCAGCCCGAGCGGCGTCCCCGCCTTCACCGCCGCCCGCAGCATGTCCCCGGTCGAGATCTGACAGATCATCTTGTCGTCGCAGATGTAGTTCGCCTGGGTGCCCTTCCCCGCCCCCGGCCCACCGAGAAGAATGATCTTCATGGTTCCGCCTCCCACGTTCCGTTCCCTGACCAACAAAGCGTATCGCGAGGGTCCGGAATCCGGGACTCAAACCGGATGGATCGCAACCCGTGGATGGTGCAGGCACCTTCCTCGATTCCGGATGGATCGATGGCCGACCGCCATCGCGTGTGATAAAGGTCTCCCGAAGGAGGACACCATGCGTATCGCGGCCTGTGCTTTCGCGTTGCTCGCTCTGTCCGTTCCGGTCCTGGCCGAGGAGGGGACTTCCACCAGGATCGGCGAAACCGAGTTCTCGATCACCCTCGACGAGATCCTCACCTGGCTGGCCATCGGGATCCTCGTGGCGTCCCTGGTCCTGCTGGTCGGCAACCTGGGCAGCCGCAAGATGGGGCGCAGCGTGAGCCTGATCCTCGGCCTGATCGGCGCGGCCGCCGGGGGATTCGCGGTCGACTTCTTCCGCATCGACCTGCACCTGGGCGCGATCGTCATCTACTACGACACGCTCCTCGCCGCCACGGCGGGCGCCCTGATTCTGCTCATTTTGCCCCGGCTCATGTCGGGCAAGAACAAGAAGTCCTGAGCCGGGAAAGAGGACGACCATGAGCGTGAAGTCGAAGCTGTTCATGATGTGGCTGAAGAAGCGCGCGGTGCCGATCCTGATCGTGGCCGCCGTCGTCGTGGTGGTCGTGGTCCTCCTGACGAAGTGACCCGGCGCCGATTCGCGACGGAACCTCCGCCCGATTCGCGCGTACATCGGGGCAAGGAGGCTTCGCCATGAGACTGCTCACCGTCGCCCTGATCGCCGCCGTCCTCGCCGCCTGCTCCGCGCCGGCGGCCCCCGAGCCCCCGTCCCGCTCCGAGTCGGAGTTCGACATCTGCGAGGCGGCCTTCCGCCACCAGTTCGCGAACAACGCCTCCGCCGTGCAGCAGAAGGCCGCGGCCTACTTCCTCGAGATCCGCGGGAAGGACCCGACCCCGGAGTTCCTCGCGCGCTTCGCGGATCACACCCCTCCCGTGAAGGCGGGCTCCGCCTTCGAGACCGGCAAGGGCCTGAAGTTCCACGTCGAGTCGATCGAATGGCTCGGCGACGACAGGGTGAAGGTGTCCGGCGGCTACTACGAGGCCAGCCTCTCCGCCTCCGGGAACGAGTACGTCGTGGAGCGGAAGGGCGACGGCTGGAAGGTCACGAACGACACGATGCTCAGGATCTCGTGAGCCAGTCCTCGACCGCCAGCCCCCGGAACCGCGCGAAGTCCTTCCGGTTCGCGGTGACGAGGATCAGGTCGTTCGTGGCGGCGATGGCCGCGATCTGGCCGTCGACGAAGGGCGCCAGCCGCCCCCGTCGCGAAAGCCGGGCCCGCTCCGCCGCGTGCCAGGCGGCGGCCCCGGCGTCGTAGGGGAGCACGGGAAGCGATGCGGCCACGACGTCCGTGAGCCAGCGCTCGAGAAGCCGGCGCCGCCGCGAGCGGGGAAGCCGGTCGCACCCGAAACACAGCTCGTGCCAGACCGGAGCGCCGATCGCCATCTCGCCCCGGTGCTTCTCCATGGCGCCGATCACGCCGGCATCCGGCGACCCACGGATCAGCTCGGAGACGACGTTCGTGTCGAGGAGGAAACCCCGGCTCACAGGTCGACCTCCCGTCCCTCCTCCCGGTCGCGGAGATCGTCGAAGGCGCCCTCGAGCAGGCGGAGGTCCTCCGAGGAAGCCCTCTCCCGAAACGCGGCCGATGCCTGCAGCAGGGTCGGCCGCTCTCCCCGAAGGCGCGCGTACTCCGACATGGGAATGAGCGCCGCGACAGACTGTCCCCGGCGGGTCACCTCGACAACCTCTCCTCTCTCCACCTCGCGAAGGATCCGCGTGAGGTGGTTCCGCGTGTCGGCGATGGAGACTCTCCGGGGCATGGTCACTCCAAATGGCTATCTATATAGCCATCTTATCGCAAGGCCCGGATTCGTCCATCCCTGAACAGGACGCACGGGGGAGCGGATCGGTCGCGGAGATTCCGGAATCCCGGTCCGGTCAGCGCTTCTTCCGGAGCTTCGCCAGCCGCTTGCGGGCGGCCTTCGCCCCCTTCGCGTCCACGCGGAAGCGCTTCGACTCCGGTGAGTAGACGAGGTCGTCCTCGTGGGCGGCGTACCACTTCCGCCAGGCGGCGTGGTCGGTGCCGAGCTTCTGCCCGGTCGCCGCTTCGACCCAGGGGACGCACCGGGCGTGGTACTTCGCCGTGTAGTCCCGGAGCCAGTCGGAAGTGACGCCGGGGGAGAGGAAGTTCTCGAGGTACGCGCCCAGCGCCTCCGGCGCGTGGGTGGCCTCGAGGATCGCCACGATCGATTCGCTGGCGAGCCGGCAGGCGCCGTTGTTCCGACTCGCGGTGCGGAGCGCGTCGGCCAGCGCCGGCAGCGTCGCGACGAGGGCGTCGCGGTCCGCGACCGACGCCCGGTCCCGGGCGCCCGGAAACCGCTTCGCCGTCTTCCCGATCGCCCCGAGGCACCGGCACCAGACGACGTTGGGGTTGAGGGCGGAAACGGCCTTCTTCTCCGCCCGCGAGACGAGGAACGCCACGCGGCCGACCGGCGCGAACTCCGCCCAGGCGTCGATCGCCCGGAACTTGATCGAGTCGTTGACGCAGAAGGTCATCGATTCGAGGAGCCGGACCTCGTCCTCGTACCCCTCCGGAGAGGTCCCGTACTTCGGCACCCGCTTCGCCGTCGCCGCGAGGTAGCTCCCGCAGAACGCGATCAGCCGGCTCTCCACATCGAGCGACTCGTAGACCTTCACGAGGTCCCCGAACTTCGGCTTCTTCCGGCCGTGGATCTTCGTGAGCAGCGAGAGCATCTCCCGCGGACCGCGCTCCCCGAGGAGCGGCCGGGCCCATTCCGGAAGTTCGGCGGGAGGTCGGGCCGCGGCCCGGCGGTCGAATCCGTCGAGGTGTCGGTCGAGCAGCGTGCACGCGGCGGGGATGGAGCCCCGGAGGTTCGGCCGGCGCACGAGGACGCGGCCGTGCCAGTCGGAGATCGCGGCCATCGGCGCCGCCGTGATGCCGAACTCCGCCTCGGCCGGCCCCGGCTTCAGGCGGAGCAGGGTGTAGCCCTTCGCCACCTCGGCGAACTTCGCGGAGCTGAAGAGACCATTCCTCAGCTGCTCACAGGGCTTTCACCCGTGGTCCATGGCGACGGCGAGGATCGGCGTCTTCGACTTCGCGGCGGCGGTGAAGGCCGACGCGGCGGTCGTGTGCCAGTCCCCCTCCACCGCGACCGCGGATGCGGGGGCGAGGCAGAACGCCAGGACGATGAGGATTCGTGCGTGCCGCATGGTGTGACTCTACCGCACGGGACGCACCCGGGGCGACCGCCGGGCGAGTTCCCACAGCACCAACGCGCCGCCCTCGATGGTTTCCCGGCGCCCCACGTGGAGCCCGGCTTTGCCGGCGATCCCTTCGAGTCCTCCCCGCCGGCAGAACTCGAGAAACGCCCGGAAGTGACGTGGGCCGGCCGCGAACTCGATGGCCCGGGAGAGCCACCCGACCGGCCCCGCCGGCAGCGGGACGGCGTAGTCCACCGCGAGAACGCGACGGCTCACGCGCGCCAGTTCCCGGAGCGTCGGAACACGCTCCGCCGGGGGCATCTCGTGGAGGGCCAGGACGATGACCGCGGTGTCGAAGTGACCGGCCGACCAGCGGCCGAGGTCCGTCGCGTCGGCGACCGCGAAGGTCGCGCGGTCGATCCCGCGGGCCCGCCTCCTCGTCTCGGCGAACCCGACCTGGGCCGGGGAGAGGTCCACGCCGGTGACCCGGGCGCCCTTCCCGGCCAGGCGCAGGGCCAGGGCTCCCGCCCCGCAGCAGGCGTCGAGGACGGTCGAGCCGGGCTCGACGAGTTGCTCGAGCCGCTCGTGAAGGCGTCGCTGGAAGGGCTCGACGAGGGCGGCATAGAGCCGGCCGTCGTAGAACGCGGAGCGGGATTTCAATGCGCCCGTCAGTGATGGAACAGCCGCACCCCCGTGTGCACCAGCGAGATCCCGTAGTCGCGGCAGGCCGCCTGGATGTCGTCGTCGCGGATCGAGCCGCCGGGCTGGGCGATGGAGCTGACGCCGTGCATCGACGCGTGGTCGATGTTGTCCCGGAACGGGATGAAGCCGTCCGACACCATCGCCACACCCGTCAACTGCTTCATCCAGTCCGCGCGCTCATCGGCCGTCAGCGGAGCCCAGTCGCCGTCCATCGAGGCGGCGATCGCGTCCAGCTCCGACGAGGTCAGGTCGCCCTCGATGATCCGGACGCGCCAGTTGATGCGCTCCTGCTTCTTCACACCCTTCGCGAACGGGAGGTCGAGGATCTTCGGGTGGCGGCGGAGGTGCCAGGTGTCCGCCTTCGCGCCCGCGAGCTTCGTGCAGTCCACGCGCGACTGCTGGCCCGCGCCGATGCCGATCATCTGGCCACCGAGGGAGTAGGCCACCGAGTTCGACTGCGTGAACTTCAGCGTGATCAGGCCGAGGATCAGGTCGCGCCGCGCCGCGTCGTCGAGTTCGCCGACGACCGGGTTCGCGATGTCGGCCCCGGTGATCGGCCTCGCGTTGTGGTCCTGGGTGAGCTTCATCCCGAAGAGCTCGCGCGTCTCGTGCTCCGGCGGCGTGAAGTCCGGGTCGGCCTCCAGGACGAGGTACTTCCCGCCCTTCTTGCCGGCGACGATGTCGAAGGCGCCCTCCTCGAAGCCCGGCGCGATCAGGCCGTCGGAGACCGCGAACTTCAGGACCTTCGCCGTCTCGACGTCGAGGGGATCGGAGACGGCCACGAAGTCCCCGAACGAGCTCTTCGGGTCGGCCCCGCGCGCGCGGACGTAGGCGGTGGCCAGCGGGGAGAGCTCCTTGCCGCCGACCTCGTAGGTCCGCACCAGGTCCTCGGACAGCGGCTCCGCGACGGCGGCTCCGGCCGGCGAGACATGCTTGAAGCTCGTCGCCGCGGGCATGTCGAGGGCCGTCCGGAGTTCACGGACGAGCTGCCACGCGTTCAGCGCGTCGAGCAGGTTGATCATCGACGGCGCGCCGTTGACGACCTTCACGGGAACGTTCGCCGGGTCGACGGGCTCGGCCCGGGCGAAGGACTGGTGGGGGTTGTTGCCGTACCTGAGATCCATGGATTCGCCTCCTCACGGAATGGTACCGGATGGCCCCCCCCATCCGGCACCAGTCCTTCAGCGTGAGGCGACGACTACTGGTTCCAGTACGAAGCGACCCTGCTCACGCCCGGAACCTTCAGGAAGTACTGCGGGCGGGAGACCTGGGCCGAGTCGGTGAACACGATGTTTCCCGTCCCCCGGACCGCGACGCACAGGATCGGGGGCTGCCGGATCGGCCGGATCATCATGCACGGATCGAGGCAGACCGAGGTCGGGTTCATCCCCACCTTGATCGTCTGCGTCACCGACGGCAGGAACGTGAGCGTGAAACCTCCGCCGGAGATGTTGATCGACACCTTGGAGATGGTGTTCCCGCCCGAGTTCGTGACGAAGGCCGATCGCAGGCCGTCCCCCGTCGTCCCATAGTCGTACTGTACCGACGTCGGCCGGTTGAAGCCGGTGAGCGTCGCCTGGATCGAGCCGATCCCGGACGGGGTGCGCCCGCCGGGCCCGGAGAGGACGGAGTGCCACCACATGGCCACGGCGCCGCTGCCGTCCCCGCCGTCCGGACAGGTGATCCACGCGAACCAGCCGATCGGGGTGATCCCGACGTAGACCAGGTTCGTGACGGCGACGTCCGTCGGGGTGCCGCCGACGTTGAGCGTGGCGACGGTCTTGCCGCTCGCCGTGTTCAGCTCCGTGATCGAGCCGTCGAGGCTGTTGCAGACCATGATGTAGGTCCGGTCCGGGAACACCGCGCAGCCGATGGGCCCGCGCCCGACGTCGAAGTCCACCCGGACGCCGGGATCGGCGAGGTGTTTCATCACTTCGTCCGCGCGCGTCGCCCAGGGCGTGATCTTGCTGATGTCCAGGGCGCTCAGGGTGTTGGAGGCGTAGTCGGTCACGTAGAGGGTCTTGCCGTCGGGCGAGATCGCCAGCCCCCGCGGGTCCGCGAACGCCTTCCAGCGGCAGATCACCTCCATCGTGTCCGTGCTCATCACGACCACGTCCCGCTTGGTGGTGTCGATCACGTACAGGCAGGACTGGTAGGTCGTCGAGTGCAGCCGCGGGTCCACGAGGATCTCGCCGGGCTTCCCGATCTTCCTTCTCGAGTACGGGATCGGGTTGCCCTCCCCCCAGTGGGTCAGGTCGATGTTCCGGGTGTTGTACCAGTTCATGACGAAGCTGGTCTCCGCCACCGCGCCGACAGAGGTCTGGTCACCGTAGTAAATGGTCCCGTCCGGGGGAGTCATGGGATCCGGATCGATCGGAGGCGGCGTGTTCGGAGGCGGATCGGCGGTGACCGTCTCGAAGTTGAAGATGTACTGGTCGGGGTCCTCCGGGGGGCCCTCCAGCGTATTGCCGACCATGTCGGAAACGCCGGACGCGCCGCCGGTGACGGTCACGACGATCGTCGCATTGGGCGGCATGGCGACCTGCGGATCGGGCGTGAAGATCACCTCGAACCCGTCCCTCGCCATGTCCAGGCTCCCGGCAACCACCTGGACCGGATTGGTCCCGCTCACCGTGACCAGGACCGACTGCGGCGTGACGGTCGCGGGCTCCACCGACTCGTTGAAGATGATGACGATCTGGCTGTCCCGGGGGACTTCCTTCTGGCCGTCGATCGGGAACGTCGTGCGGATCACGGGCTTGTAGATGTCCGGGCCCACGGTGAACGACGTGCGGAAGTCGTACGCGCCGCGGTTCAGCTGCTGGCCGGTGGTGCCGCGGACGTCGCTGGTCACGGTCACCGTGTACTGCCCGTTCGGCAGCACCCCGCCGCTCGGTCGGAACGCGAAGTTGTTCTCCTCGAGTTGAGGGGCGCCGGACACGCTCAGGAAGCTCGAGTCCAGGATGTTCAGACTCGATGCCAGGCCGTTCCGGGCGTTCGTCGGGTCCAGGACGGAGTCCGTGGCCACCCGATCGGAGAACTTCAGCCGGATGAGGCTGTCCACCTCCGCCATGTCGGGCGTGATCTCGCGCCCGTTCTCCGGAATGGCGGACTGCACGATCAGGTCGGTTGGTACATCGGGACTGCTCGAGTTCTCTCCACCGCTGCTCCCTCCCCCGCACGCCGCGAGGATCGCCAACAGGGCGGTGAGCAGGAATCGGTGGCCCTTCTCTCCAAAGCCGGACATGTGTGCCTCCTTCCCCGGGACACAGAATCGGCGGGAATGCTGGGCGCGATGCGCCGGGGCCCCCCATCCCCTCCGGTCGACCCGTCCCATCGGGTCAGATTCCAGTGTGGCACGGGAGGGACATTCGTCAAGTCAGTCAATTCTTCGACTTCGGTGATCCGGGGGCGGGGCCGGGAGTGTCGTCTACCGCGGAATTGCCCTGACACCGTATGTGGTAGACAATGCGGACAAGAGGGAGGACGCGGTCATGGAACCCAAAGACAAGATCAGCGAGTACCGGGAGCGGGTGGCCCGGCTGAAGATGGGCGGTGGCGAGAAGGCCGCCGCGAAGCAGGCCGCGAGCGGGAAGCTCCAGGCGCGCGACCGCATCCTGACACTCCTCGACGAGGGATCGTTCCACGAGTACGACCTCTTCGTCGAGCACGAGTGCAAGGACTTCGGCATGGCGAACAAGGCCCTGCCCGGCGACGGCGTCATCACCGGCACCGGCACGATCCAGGGCTTCCCGGTCTGCATCTACGCGCAGGACTTCACGGTCGCGGGCGGGTCGCTCGGCCTCCGCCACGCGCGGAAGATCACGAAGATCATGGACCACGCGATGAACCTGCGGGTCCCACTCATCGGGATCAACGACTCCGGCGGCGCGCGGATCCAGGAGGGTGTGAACTCGCTGGCCGGCTACGGCGAGATCTTCTACCGGAACACCCTCGCGTCCGGTGTCATCCCGCAGATCTCGATCATCCTCGGGCCGTGCGCCGGCGGCGCGGTGTACTCCCCGGCGCTCACCGACTTCGTCTTCGTGGTGGACAAGATCAGCAAGATGTTCATCACCGGCCCCGAGGTCATCAAGACCGTCCTCAACGAGGACATCTCGATGGAGGACCTCGGCGGCGCGCGCGTCCAGGCCGAGATCACGGGGAACGCCCAGTTCTACGCCGAGAACGAGCAGGAGTGCTTCGAGCAGGTGAAGAGGCTCGTCACGTACATCCCGTGGAACAACCGCAAGCGGGCGGACGCGTTCCCGGTGAAGGAGCCTACCGTCGGCACCGTGACGGAGGAGGTCGTCCCCCACGAGGCGCGGCTGCCCTTCGACATGCGCGACCTCGTGAAGAACCTCGCCGACGACTCGGACTTCTTCGAGATCCACGAGCACTGGGCCGCGAACATCGTCATCGGCTTCGCCCGCATGGGCGGCAACACCGTCGGCATCATCGGGAACCAGCCACTCGTCCTCGCCGGCACCCTCGACGTGGACGCGGCGGACAAGGCGGCGCGGTTCATCCGGTTCTGCGACTCCTTCAACATCCCGCTCGTGACGCTCGTCGACACGCCCGGCTACCTGCCCGGCGTCGATCAGGAGCACATGGGCGTCATCCGCCACGGCGCGAAGATCCTCTACGCCTACTCCGAGGCCACGGTGCCGAAGATCACCGTGATCCTGAGGAAGGCATACGGCGGCGCGTACATCGCGATGTGCTCGCGGCACCTCGGGGCGGACTTCGTCTTCGCCTGGCCGACCGCGGAGATCGCGGTGATGGGCAGCGAGGGCGCGGCGAACATCATCTTCCGCAAGGAGATCGCCGGCTCCGACGACCCGGAGTCGACGCGGCAGGACAAGATCCGGGAGTACAGCGACAAGTTCGCGAACCCCTACGTCGCGGCGGCCTGCGGCCACGTCGACGGCGTGATCGACCCCGCGGCGACGCGCGAGTCCCTGATCCACGCGCTCGAAGTCAGCCAGCAGAAACG